>CAKVCS010000005.1 GCA_934725785.1 uncultured Bacteroidales bacterium
AAGCCCTGACGGCATCGATGGTGGCGACGCGCTCCACCCTGTCCGCCTCGCGGAAGTTGGCGTTGATCATCTGATCGTAGACATCGGCCCATACGCCGACCCTGGCGCCAGCCGCGAGAAGGGCTTGGATAAGGTTGGCGTATGTGTCGGCGGACTGGTAGTCGAAATGGCGGCTGAAGAGAGTAAACAAGATGGGAAAGCGTGTGTTTGGCAGGTTGGACAAAAGAGAAGCCTTAGGCGTGGAGCAGCTCGGCCGCGAGTTTTTTGACGTCGAGCCCGCCGAAGTTGCCTGAGGTCATTATCAGCAGGACGCCGCCGCGCAAATCCGTGGCGCGGAGCAGCGCCTCTACATCGGCGGGGCGCGTGAGAACCGACATGTCCCGATGGGCGAAGGCGGCCGCCACATCGGCCGTGGAGAAAACGTCGAGCCTCTTGTGGGCAATGACGTCGGGGCTGAAATAGACTATGGCCTTGTCGGCCCCATCCATCGAGCCCCGGTATTGTGGCAGGAAATCCCTCGTGAGGCTGCTGAAAGTATGCAACTCCATGCACGCCACGACTTTTCGACCAGGATATCGGCTGCGGACGGCATCTATCGTCGCCTTGAGCTTGGAGGGCGAGTGGGCGAAGTCGAGATAAGCGACGGCCCCCCTCATTGGCCCGCCGGGCAAAGCCCGGCAAAGCTCCTGAAGCCTGCGCGCGGCGCCGCCGAAAGAGCTGATGGCCTCGACGAACCGCTCGGGGCTGACACCTGCCTCGCGGCAGGCGAGCATGGCGGCCTGCATGTTCTGCATATTGTGGTCGCCAAAAACGGCGACGGGCAAATCGGCACCGTTGACGCGGGCCGAGACGGAGGCTCCATCGGCCGAGACGCGCCAAGGGAACCCCTCGTAGGGCTCGGCCGTGACGCCCTGCGGGTAGGACTCGGCAGCAATGGCGCGCAGGTTGGCGTCTTTTGCGCAATAGATAAGCGCGCCGCCGGGCATGACGGAGTGGGCGAACTGGCGGAACTGGTCGACGTAACCGCTGAACGTGGGGAAGACGTTGACGTGGTCCCACGCTATGCCAGTTATGACGGCCACGTCGGGGTGGTAATGCAGGAACTTGCTTGTACGGTCGAGTGGCGAGGTGAGATACTCGTCGCCCTCAAACACGGCAATCTTGGCGGTGTGGGACAGCCTGACCATTGTGTCGAAGCCATCGACCTGCGCCCCTACCATGTAGTCGAAGTCGACGCCGCAGTGGCGGAGGACGTACATTATCATGGCCGTGGTGGTGGTCTTGCCGTGGCTGCCGCCGACGACGATCCTCTTCTCGTGGCGCGTCTGCTCGTAGAGGTAGTCAGGGAAGGAGTATATCTTCACCCCGAGCTGACGTGCCCTGGCGAGCTCGGGATTGTCTTCCGTGGCGTGCATGCCGAGTATTACGGCATCGACATCGGGCGTGATGCGGTCGGGATGCCAGCCCGGCTCGTCGGGCAGGAGCCCATGGGCTGCGAGTCGGCTCTTTGACGGCTCGAAAAATTCATCGTCGGAGCCCGAGACGGCATAGCCCTTGGCCTGAAGGGCGAGAGCGAGGTTGTGCATGACGGCACCGCCTATAGCTATGAAATGGACTCGCATAGTTTTATTATGTTGTTTTACAACGTCATAGGCACATCACGGCCAGACATCAATTACATTTTCTCGACTACGTCGGCCAGCTCGAGAGACTCGTCGGGCTTGGGGATGGGCTTGCCGTCTATCCTGCCGGTCCGCAGGGAGTAATAGACTCCGGGGAGCGAGCACGCGAGCGACACGGCGTAGAAGAGCAGGCTCAACGATATGGCGCAGTTGGGCTCGACGCCAAGGTAGCGTGAGCCTATCATGAAAGCCATCTCTCGCGCCCCGACGCCTCCTATGGTGACGGGGACGGCCGAGGCGATGCTGCTGATGAGGAAAAGGAAGAGGTAGTCGCTGATGAGCCCGACAGCCCCGAGGCCCTCGAGGATTGCCGCGGCCGTGCACATCTGCAAGCCCTGCACACAGAGCGAGACGGCGAGCGCGACAAGAGCGGCGCGTGAGAGCACACGCTGAAAGAGGCGGAAAAACATCCAATAAGCCCAGACTCCGACAGGGATGAGGGCCAGCACCCAGAGCTGCTCGGCCGGCGAGACCTCCCTAAGGCCGACACTCTCGGCCAGCCCGGGCCGGAAAGCGGCATAGGCCAAGGTGTAGACGAGGATGGCGCCAAGCCCGCTTAGGCGATCGCCTACGAGCGCGAAGACGGCCGGCTTGACCGGCGTGGCGTAGCGGCGATGGAGCCAATAGACCTTATAGCCGTCGCCCCCCACCCCGCCAGGCAGGAAAAAGTTGTAAAACATGCCGAGCCAATAGAGCCTCATGTTGACCTTCCACCCGACCCTGACAGGCACTGCGGCGAGCACAAGCCTGACCCTCTCGGAGCTGACGACCTGAGACATGGCGTAAAGGACGAGGGCGAGGGCGAGCCATTGTGGCGACACGCTCCGCATTGTCTGCCAAGTGCCGCCGATGTCGATTTTTGAGAATACGAAAGCGAGCGCGCCCACCGACACGCCTACTTTAAGCATGGTTTTTACTGTTTTATTCATTGTGGCAAGGCGGGGCCCCGCGGCAGCGGAGGCGCGAAGAGGACTACTCGCCGCCGGCGAGCTTCTCTAAAATCTCATCTATCGCCATGACGCAGACCAGGCACGGCGTTCCGCTGCGCCCCTTGATGTCGGCGCACGTAAGGAATCCGTTGGTGGTCTTTTTGAACTCGGCCTCGACCTTGTCAGCCTCGTCCGGGGCTATGCACCGGGCAGCGTAGAGGGCGCCGCACAGCCCGCCGGGAGCCCGCCCCGCGGCGAAGCCGGCAAAGCGCTCGAGAGCCTCGTCCTGCGTGAGCCCGAGCTTGGCTGCGTATTTGTAGACCACGGCCTGGGCGCAATTGTGGCGGAAAGGCGGGGTGCGGAAAGTGTCAGTGCATTTCATTGTGTTTCAAAGACGATAATGTAATGCGGGGCTAAACTATTCGGGGTATGCGGAAAGCCTCGTCCATCGCGAGGAAGCGGTCCCGGCTGTCGTCGCCATACTTGGCGCACGAGGCGAGAGCCCTGTCGAAGCTTTTCATCTCCGCGAGATTCCTCGACTTGCTGAAGAACTTGTCGGCGTAGCATATGATCCTCTCCTCGGGCGTGACGGGGAGGAGGTCGCGATGTGGCAGCGGCAAGTCATTCGCCAAGATGTACTGGAGCGAGAGGCCTGAACCCGTGTGCCGCTCTGCCACGAGGGCGTGACGAGGCAGCCCGACGTCGCGCAACATCTCGGACCCTATGGTGCCGTGGCATATGTAAGGCCGGGACCCGAAGCAGAAGATGGAGGGCGCGTCGGTGCCGATGATGCCGATGTCGTGGAGCATGGCGGCCTCGAAGACGAACTGCCTGTCGGCCCCCGCCTCGGGGTGCGCGTCAGCGATCTCCACGGCCAGGCCCGCCACGCAACGGCTGTGGGTCACGAGGATGTTCCACAGCTGGGACCCTGGCTCGTAGAAGCGGCCTATGACAGACTCGGGAGACATGGGACGGAAGTTGCGCTGATCTTCTTAGTGATGCCTGGAGCGGAGCTCTCTGGCCACGTCCTCAATGCGGTAGCCTTTGTGTGTAAGGAGCACTATGAGGTGGTAGAGGACGTCGGCGCTCTCGTATATGAAATTCTCGTCGTCGCCGGCCGTCGCGCCAATGACGCACTCCACGGCCTCCTCGCCGAGCTTCTTGGCGATTTTGTTGGTGCCTTTCTTGAAGAGGCTGGTGGTGTAGCTGCCCTCGGGCATCTCCTGGTGCCTCTTGTCGATGAAGTCTTGCAGCTCCTTGAGGAACATGACGTCCTCGGCCTCGTTGGTCTCGCCCCAGCATGTGTCCGTCCCGGTGTGGCAGACGGGCCCGTCGGGGTGAACCTTGATGAGGAGCGTGTCGTGGTCGCAGTCCTCGGCAATCGAGACGACGTGGAGGAAGTTGCCGCTTGTCTCGCCCTTGGTCCATAGCGTCTGTCGGCTGCGGCTGTAGAAGGTTACGAGTCCGTCGGCCTTAGTCTTCTCGACGGCCTCCTGGTTCATGTATCCGAGCATGAGAACCTTGCCAGTATCGGCGTCTTGTATGATTGCGGGGATGAGGCCCGCAGAGTCTTTCGTGAAGTCCAACATCGGGAGTGTATGTATGTTTCTGTTTTTGATTCCTTATTTGAGTCGTATGGGGATTCCTTGCCCTGCGAGGTACTCTTTGAGGTCGGGTATCGCGATCTCGTGGAAGTGGAATATCGACGCCGCGAGGCCCGCGTCGGCCTTGCCCCGAGTGAAGACGTCACGGAAGTGCTCCATGTTGCCGGCCCCGCCGGATGCGATGACCGGTATCGAGAGCTCCTCGCTGAGGCGTGCGAGGGCGTCGCACGCGAACCCGTTCTTGGTGCCGTCGTGATTCATGCTCGTGAAAAGGATCTCGCCCGCGCCCCGCTCCTGCGCCTCGTGCGCCCACTCGAAGAGCCTGCGCTCGGTGTCGATGCGCCCTCCGTGGACCGTGACGACCCACTCGCCTTTTTCGTCCTGTCGCGCGTCGACGGCCACGGTGACGAACTGGCTGCCAAAGTTGTGGGAGAGGTCGGATATGAGCTGCGGGTTCTTGACTGCGGCGGAGTTGACCGAGACCTTGTCGGCCCCGGCGACGAGGAGCCTGTCGGCGTCGGCGAGCTCGCTGATTCCTCCGCCGACGGTGAAGGGGATGTTGATGTGGCGCGCGATGCGCTCAACGAGCGAGGCGAATGTCTTTCGCCCCTCGTGGCTCGCCGTGATGTCAAGGAAGACGAGCTCGTCCGCCCCTTGGCGCGCGTATTCCGCGCCGAGCTCGACGGGGTCGCCCACATTCTTGATGTTGACAAAGTTGACACCTTTGACGGTCTGGCCGTCGCGGATGTCGAGACAAGGTATTATGCGTTTGGCAAGCACAGGCTCGGCTTCGTTTGTTTAGTGATAAAAAGGGAAAGCGCAATGGCCGGCGCAGCCCAAAGGGTCACGCCGCGCCCTTGCGCGAATTTAGCTTTAAAAGGTAGACCTTGGATGCGGGAGATGGGAGATTATTTACCTACAGTTCCTGATACCTTCCCTTGAAGAGGGACTCTGAGCCTTTTATTGAGCCGCCGTCCATGCCGGCGCGGAGGTAGCGCGCCCTCTGCTGGGCTGTCCCGTGGGTGAAGCTCTCGGGCACCGCGCGGCCTTGCGCCTTCTTCTGCAGATAGTCGTCCCCGATGACTAGGGCGGTGGATATGGCGTCCTCGATGTCGCCGTCCTCGAGCGAGTGGTACATGTTGTTCTCGCCCGCGGCCCACACGCCGGCCAGGTAGTCGGCCTGCAGCTCGAGCCGGACGCTGAGCTGGTTGGCTTGCGCCTGGGGCATTGAGCTCATCTTCTCATGGACTTTGGGGAGCGTGCCGAGAAGGTTCTGGACATGATGGGCCACCTCGTGGGCCACGACGTAGGCATAGGCCAGCTCGCAGAGGTTCTTGCCGCGGCTCGGCCGGACGCCGAGGCTCTGCTTCATCGAGAGGAGGAAGGAGAGGTCTATATATAAGCACTTGTCCGCAGAGCAGTAGAAAGGGCCGACGGCGGACGTGGCGCCCCCGCACGCGCTCCGGACGCTCTCGGTGAAGAGGACGAGCGTGGGGGGCTGGTAGGTGAGCCCGGCCTCACGGAACTTGGCGGTCCAGACGTCCTCGGTCGAGGCCAATATCTGGCGGCAGATGGTGGCCATGCGCTCCTCCTCCTCTGTCGGCTGGTAGTCCGACTCCGCGCCGCCGGGCGACACGGAGCTTACGACATTGCCGACACCGGTGTCGGAGAGCACGCTGAGCGGGTCTCCCCCCTGTAGATAGACAACGAGCATGGCGATGATGACGCCGACAATCCCGACCCCGCCGACCGCCTTGCCCTTCGACGAGCCTCGGCGATCGTCAACGTTGGAGCTCTCCCTCCGTCCTGACAACTTCATGTTACGATCCTTATTATTATCCTGCCGGCGCAGCCCATGCGAGCATTGCGCCCAGCTTCGCCTTTTACGTCACCGCGAGGCAAATGTTTTGATTTCGGGGGCCACTTTGGGATGTTCATCGGCCTTTTGTGTCGTTTTGCGCACGAAGGCCTAAAGCGGATGGCAAAATGAGATATATTAGCGGCATGAAACGCAACACCGGCGCCGCTGGCCTGTCCCATCTGGCAATGGACTGGGCCGCATACACCATCGCGACATTCTTTCTTTGCGACATCGTATGGGAGTTCATCGACTACGGCTCGTGGGAGTGGACGTGGGACAATGACTTGGCCGGCCTGGCCGAGGATTTAGCCTACTGCGGCTTCTTCTCGCTGTCGAGCATCGCCACGTCGTCGCTGCTGTTCCGCCTCCGATACTTCAAGAAGTTGGCGTATGGCAGGTTGGTGACATCCGGGTTGATAACGCTGTCGGCCAACCTGCTTCTTGCCGTGATATGCGAGAACGCGTATTACGCGCTGTACCCGACCGATGAGGACACATTCTGGGGCAGCGTGTACTTTTTCTGCTTCATATCATCACTCGCCTCGTTCGGCCACACGGCGCAACACTACAGCCTATTGATAGTGAAGCAGAACGAGGAAAAACTCGCACTACAGAAAAAGCTGCTGAAGCTGCAGCTTGACCCGCACTTTGTCTTCAACAGCCTCAGCACCCTGGCAGGGCTGACGCGGCTGGATCCCGAGAAGGCCGAGGACTTCACCGTGAAACTCGCCAAGACTTACAGGCGCATCCTCGCCGCTGTGGATCACGATGTTGTCAGCATCCCGGACGCCGTGGCGTTCGCCAAAGACTACGTGGCTCTGCTCAACGTACGCTTCGCCGACAGGGTAGAGCTCGACACGGGCGGATGCGAAGCCAACGACAAAGAAGGGATCCTGACCCTATCGATGCAGGTGCTGATAGAGAACGCCGTGAAACACGGCATGGGCAACGGCACAGGCAAAGTGACGATACACTTAGAGAAACGCGGCGATCGCCTGACAGTCCGAAACGACCGGCCGCAGGATGGGCAAGAAAGCCGCGGCACGTCATCGTTAGGCATAGGGCTATCCAACCTGCGGAAGAGGTACGAGCTGGAATGCGGCATTGCGCCAAGCATCTGCAAGACAGACGATTATTTCGAAGTAGAGTTGCCGATAATAAACATAGGCGTGACAAAAGAAGAACCACGCACTGCATAGATTTAGACATGAGCCACCGCATATTGATAATAGAGGACGAGCCCATAAGCGCCTCGAGGCTTGCGCGTATGATTGCCGACATCATGCCAGAGGCTGAGATTGAGCCGACGCTCACCACCGTCGACGAGGTCGTGGCCCGTCTGCGCCAGGATGATGATTATTGGCTGGTATTCGCCGACGTGAAGATAGGAGGGGGCGACGTGTTCCAGGCTTTCAGAAAAGCTGAGCCTAAGAGCCTCGTTATATTCACGACCGCATATGACGACTACGCCCTAAGCGCCATAAAGGGCAGGGGCATAGACTACCTCCTGAAACCCATTGACAAAGAGGAACTGGAGAACGCCATCTGCAAGGCATCGGCACTCACCCCGCAGGCCGAAGGCGAAGCCATTGGAGGCACACTTACCGCCAAAGGCACATACGGGTGGCGGGAAAGGCTGCTTGTGAGCCAGGGTGACGAGATGCTGCCAATAATCGTCGACACGATAGACTTCATAACATTGAGAGGCAGGAAGCCCACCATCCATTGCGCAAACGGCAAGGAATATGACCTGACGCAGACAATGAACGACATAGAGGCGGAGCTTGACCCCTCAATATTCTTCAGGCTCAACAGGCAATACATCGTGAACATAAGGGCCATAAGGAAGATAAAGAACCACTTTGCATCCCGTCTCGTGGTAGAGATAGACGGGTGCGACGGCAACATGATAGTGGTGAGCAAACCGAGGTCCTCACTTCTCAAACAATGGATAGACCGGTGAACTCTCCCCAAAAAATGTTTTTTGGGGTGGAGGGTAACCACAATAAAAAATAATAACATCAAAACTGAGAAAAGCAATGAGCGTCAAATCGTACGTGTGTATTGCCTCGGCAGTAGCGGTAACCGCATGCAGTGGCGAAGACGAGTTGCAGGGTTGCGAGGAAACTGTCAACCATGCGACACAAGCGGTCAGCCAGGACCCTGTCTTTGTAAATGGTGGGGTACTTACCTTCGCCACGGACAGTGCATATGAAGCATATTCGCTGCAAATGGCGAACGCTGATGAAGAGACAAGGATAAACACCGAACATAAGCTCGGGTTTCAGTCAATGGTGACGTTTGCCGACAGTCTGCAGCTTTGCGAGTCGGAGCTGACGATTGAGGCAAGGTTTCCGGACTTGTTCTCTTCGGACTTTGATGGCCATAGCGACCTTGACATCCCTACGCAATATGCGGTGGTGTGCAATCCTGACGGCTATTTCAGGATTGGCGACAGACTGTTCAAAGTCACCAAGAGCCTGATGGGATACGTGGTCGATGGAGATTGTGGCGACGTGAGTGACGCCATTGAGGGCAAAGAGATGCCAGAGTGCGCTGAATACAGGGTATGGAGCATCAGCTCCGCAGGGAGCAATCTGAAAGCCGCGAGACAAGGGTGCGGTCAAACACAGATAAAGACGAGCGCGAAAAACGCGCGCTGGTGGATGGACTACACAATCAGAGTCTACGTTGACAAAGCACCATCTAACCACGTCTTGCTTTACATAGAGCAGAAAGCGAAACACTTCAGAAAGAGGCATAAGTGGTCATCTTGGCGCGAGCATTCTAATCAATGTTATTCCAGAAATATCAAAGGTAAAATCATACATCCCCTATACAGCAAAGGGGATTTCGCTATTGGCGATTGGTATGCGAAAAACAATGCAGTCAACCAAAGCAACACGACCAAAGTTGCCGAACTCTACAGTCAGTTAGCTTACGAGGATGTGGAGCCATACTTTGCCTCCATCTATGGAAGCGCCGGTAGTGAGGGACTCGGTACAACCATCATAACCATTCTATGCCAATAAAGAGACCATACATTTCAATCAAAATGAATAAGATTATACCCTTTCTGCTTACCATGTTCCTTTTGACCATCTCCAATGTCGACGGCTCAGCCCAATGGAGAATGGATGGAGGGCTAAGGCTCGGCAGGAGCAACATACGTTTCTTCTCAGTCGAAGATAAAAACGGCTACGTGCCTATGGAATATAAAGGAGCGTTCTCATGGAGTGCGGAGACTAACATTGGTTATGAATTCAAATATGGCATTGGAGCATATACGGGCCTCTCTTTTGACAAAATCAGATGCCACGGGAAACACAATAACTACTGGAGCTCGACAGAAGAAGGTGGCCAGGTAGAAACCGTTTTCCCTCTTAGACTTCACGCGTTTAACTTTCTTACAGTCCCATTCAAGTTTGAGTACAGGACTTGCCATGACATTATCCGGCCGTATGTGGGTGTAGGAATGTCATTTATGCTGCCGAACCGCAAGACATGGACGGAAGAGACATACGGTAACAGGTATTACGACATACACCGCAATACGGTATCGGCATCTTTCCTGTATGGCGTGAATCTGCAGTATAAAAGATACACAATTGGTATTGAAGTACTAAAACAGAAGACCCCATTTTGGACTGAAGACAAGGGTATGCACCTCAACTTCTTCTTCAGGCAAGTGACAGGCCGGCTCGCTTTTCAGATTTTCTAACATAAACGTGTGTCAAAGAGGCAATGAGATTATTAGCGAAACAGGCAGCTGTGTCCGCACTCTTGACATTGGCGACGCTCACGACGACGGCTCAGACCCGGACATTGTCGGGCAGGGTTGTCGATGCGGAGAGTGGCGAGAGCATAGCGTTCGCCAATATGGCGGAGAACCTTACCGGCCGCGGCACGACGACGAACACCGACGGGTTCTTCTCGCTGCCAGCTGGCGGTACAATCACGGTCTCATGCATGGGCTATGAGACTAAAACGGTGACTGCCGACAGAGACACCGCCATCGTGATCCGCCTCAGCCGCAAGGATGTGAAGATAGGCGAGGTGGTGGTCTCGGCCACTGTGCCAGAAGTCGAGATGGTCCAGATGAGCAAGAACACCGTCCCCGTAAAGCTTGTCAAGGCCATGCCCTCGTTCACCGGCGAGCCGGACATAATGAAGGCGATAACGTTCCTGCCTGGCGTGTCGGCTGGCAGGGACGGGATGAGCGACATATTCGTGAGGGGCGGGGACAGGGATCAGAACCTCATAACGCTCGACGGGATGAAAATCTACAACTCGAGCCACATGTTCGGCCTCGTGTCACTATTCAACACGGACATGGTGAAGAACGTGGACGTGTATAAGGGCATATTCCCCGCTCAATATGGCGGCCGACTGGCGTCGGCGATAAACGTGACAAGCCGCGACGGCGACGACTCAACCCGGACATATCACGTGTCGGTAGGCATGCTGTCAAGCACGGCTTTCGCCCAAGGCCCGATAATCCCGGGCAAACTGACATTCGCGGCGGCAGCCAGAGCGGGATACAGCGACCTTTTCAACATCCCCGCAAAGAAGAGTTTCTACAGCCTCGACTTTGACGACGAGGCCTCGTACAACGACATAAGCAACTACTTCACAAGCCAGTCTTTCTATGACGTCAACGCGCGCCTGCGCTGGAAGATGTCCGGCTCGGCAAGCTTGTCTCTATCCGCCATCGTGGGGTCCGACTTCCAGCGCTTCGGCGAGGCCAATTGCCGCAACCTGTACGCGCCGCTTGAGAAGACGACAGGCCGCACCGCAATACGCAATGACGGGGTGTCACTTACGTTCGCCAAGAGCTTCGACAACGTTTTCTGGCGGACTTCGGCCTCTCTCACTTCCTACAGAAACGAGACGCGCAGCAAGACGGAGAGCCAGGAATACCACACGAGACTCAGGTCGAGCTCGGGGTTCAGCACTGTGAGTACGCTCAAGGAGTACGCCCTCAAGACCGGCGTTGAGCATTCGTCCGCCATAGGCAAGCTTCATGCAGGCGCCGAGGTGAGCCGATACGTGTTCAACCCGTCGAACTCCTCTCAATGGGAGGTCCGCGCAGACGCAAGGAGAGACAGCACGCTGACCGCCACGAAAAACGTCCGGGCCGTGGAGAGCAGCCTATACGCCGACGAGGAGTTCCGCATGACGGAGTGGCTGAGCATAAGCGCCGGGCTTCGCGCCACGGCCTATCACGCGTCGGCGGCCATGGGCGAGGGCGACACCACTTTCCTGAGGCTGGAGCCAAGAGCCTCGCTGAGACTGATGTTCTCGCGCCACATGTCTCTGAAAGCAGGATTCTCCGTAACCAACCAGTTCAACCACTGCGTGCTCAACTACGTCGACGGGGTGCAAAGCGAGGCCTGGATGGCCGCATTGAGACCCCTGCCGCCACAGCACGCCGCACAGAGCGCGATCGGCCTCTTCTATGCCAATGACGACGCCAAGATAAACGCCTCGGTGGAGGGTTATTACAAAAAAATGTCGGAATTGCAGCACTACCGCTCAATGAAAGTCTTCAAGGAGGGCGGGCTGAGCCAGTCGGTTGGCAAAGACCTCGTGACGGGCGGAGACGGACGCGCCTATGGAGTGGAGATAATGCTCAGCAAAGACCTGCCCCGCAGAGTGAGCGCGAGCGTGGCCTACACGTGGCAGCGCAGCGAGCGCAAATTCGACAACTTGAACTCGGGCAAGTGGTTCCCGCACTCGTATGAGCGCAGGCACTCGCTGACGGCCGTCGGGCTGTGGGAGGTGAACCAGCGGTGGAAGGCAAGCGCAACGTTCAACTTCTCGACCGGCACGCCGATAACGATGCCGACAGCTTACGTAGGCGGAGACATGGTCTCAAACACAGGCCACTACATATTCACAGACATCAACAACCGACTGATGCCGAACTATCACAGGCTTGACCTGAACGTCTCGCGCACCCACACGGGCAAAAGGGGGACGCGAATGGCGTGGACGCTCAACATATATAACGCATACGCCCACAAGAACCCGAGCTACGCACGCTTCTCGAGCGACGACAAGGCGTGCGTGGTGTCCGACTACTCGATATTGCCCTCGTTGAGCTGGGGCATATGGTTTTAAGAAAAATGGAGGTTATTCACGTGAGAAACAACATAGCTAAGACTGCGGCAATAGCCGCTGCCACCCTGTTGCAAGGGTGCGAATACTTCCAGCCCGGCAACATCGAGATGGAACAGTACGTGAGCTACTCGAGCGACTACGATGGCGACGAGCTTGTGCTGAACGGCTACATCACCATCGGGCACGGCGTATACGCCGAAGTGTCGCACACAGTCCGCCCCGAGGCGAAGATGAGCGCGGACACCGTGTGCGACGCCACCGTGAGCCTGCTCGAAGACGGGCGAGTGATTGCCACCCTGCACGCCAACCCCGGACGGAGGCTTTCGCTCAACTATGCCGAGCGCTTCATGTTCTTCCTGCTGCCCGGCGAGGTTACTCTTGCCGAAGGGCGCAAATACAGCCTTAGGGCCGAAAGCCCCACCCGCGGGCAGGCGGAGTCGGAGCCAGACGTGATGCCGAGCCTTGTGGAGATTGACGAGATATGGGCGGACACCAGCTACTGGGGCAGCTACACGGCATTTCACGCCACATATCACGGGGCGGATGACGGCGCGAGAGTTTGCGGCTTCATGCGGAGCTTCCGCCACCAGGCCTGCCACACGGCGTGCGGCTTCTACTCGCTATTAGACACTTCCGAGCCCCACAATGGCAGCGGGGTCGTTAGCGCGGGAAACAACGGGCTGAACAGGTATACCGACTCCGTTTCGGTCGAGGTGGTGACAATCTCACCCGAGATGGGAAAGTACCTCAAGAGCCGCGACGACTACGACGACAGCAAAGAAGACGACACATATGAGACCCCGATGCCCGTGTATGAGAACGTGTCGGGCGGATATGGGTTCGTAGGCACATATGCGGTAAGTGCGGCCACACTCATTGCCAACGATAAGAACTCCGTAATAGACACAGACTTTTGGGATGACGACATTGACGATGGCATCGACATTGAGGATTATATGCCAGTCGAATGGTTAAGGAGGCGCAGTGCAGCCGCGGGGCAAGAGATGGCCGCAGGGCGATAGCCGTAAAGCCGACCACGGCATGCGGCGTACAGCGTAGCGAATAGGCTGACGACCTGCATTCTTGCCCACGGTCAAACCCTTGAGACTAACGAGGCGTGCGGTGTGTAGAACAACACACCGCACGCCGCCGTTTTTACTCATTAGGCCAGCGAGTCAAGCATAACGCCTGGCCGAGAAGGTGGCGCACGCCGTCCGCCGAAATGTCGGACACATTGAGCTTTACGCCACCCGCCACCCGGTGCCAATCGAGTCGGCCGCGCACCATGCGCAGAAGCTCCACGAGCTCAAGCGTGTCCTCATCCGCCTCGGAATAATCCTCGGAATAGAGTTCCGGATGATCGGAGAACTCGACGCCCTTGCTTATGAGGAGCGACATGCGCCCCCCGTCCTCCACCACGATGTCGGGGCCTTTGCCCTCGGCGAAGTCAAGAGCCTTGCGGGCGCACCACCAGAACTCGGCGAGGCTCTCACCCCGCCACGCGAAAACCGACACCTCGCGCGAGGCGAGCAGGGCGGCCAGCTCATTGACAGTGGATGACGTGCCATTGGCGCACACGCGGACGTCAGCCCCAAGCGCGACAAGCGTCTCGACAAACGCTACTGCCCGCTCGTCGATAGCTGTTGAGCATAACACCCTCTTGCCTTTGAGCGGTGACTTGCCGTCATACTGCTTGCGGATGTCGCCGAACTCGCCGGCTACGGCCTGCGCCGCTGACATCACCCCGCGCCCTGCGTCGGCAAGGTTTATGTCCGCCACCTTGTATGTATAGTTAGTCCTGTCTACGTACTCAAACATGTCTCTTTTTGCTTTTTGAATTTCGCGAAGGTATCAAATAAATCAGTCCTGCGGAAAGAAGGCTCAGACAGCTTTAGTCTAGCCACTCATTCCGCAGGACATATGCGACAACAGGCAGCGACTGACGCTTAGTCCATTCCGTCGATGGTTATTATGTCGCCATTCTCGTCATATTTCAGCTCGCAGACCTTGAGGCTTCGCAGCCACGTCCTGCCGCCGCTCGGCACGCTGTCGTGATGGAAGAGCCACCACTTGCCCTCGTACTCGACAATACAGTGGTGAGTGGTCCACCCCACTACGGGTGTCAAGATAACGCCGCGGTAGGTGAAGGGGCCCATGGGGCTGTCGCCCACGGCGTAGCAGAGGAGGTGCGTGTCTCCCGTGGAGTATGAGTAGTAGTACTTTCCGTTGTACTTGTGCACCCACGACGCCTCGAAGAACCTGTGCGGGTCCGAGGCCTTCATTGGTGTGCCGTCGGCATTGAGCAGCTTGACGTCGGCCGGTGCCTGGGCGAACTGCTTCATGTCGTCGGAGAGGATTGTCACCTTGGGGCAGAGGGCCGGCTCGTCGCCCTCGGGCAGTATGGCGGCCTCGAGGGCCTTGTTGTCGCGGTAGCGCTGCAGCTGTCCGCCCCAAAGCCCGCCGAAATAGACGTAATACTTGCCCCCGTCCTCAAACACGCACTGGTCTATGCTATAGCTTCCCCTGACGGGGTCCGGCTCGGGGACGAACGGGCCCTCGGGGCGGTCGGCAACCGCCACTCCCATGCGGAAGATGTCATTCTGATCCTTGAGCGGGAAGTAGAGGTAGAACTTGCCGTCCTTACCCTTGGCGCAGTCGCAATCCCACAGCTGCCGGCCGTGCCATGGGATGTCCTTCGTGTCGAGAATCACGCCGTGGTCCACCACGGGGGCTGTCATCGGGTCGCCCTCGATGGTGAAGACGTGATAATCCTTCATGTTGAAGTGGTCGCCATTGTCATTCTCGGGGATTCCGCTCTCCCAGTCGTGAGACGGGTAGATGTAGAGCTTGCCGTCCCAGACGTGGGCCGAGGGGTCGGCCATATAGTCGTTCGGGACGAGATATCTTTTCTTCATAAGATGCTGATATTTATGAGTATGATGTTACTTTTCGCTTTTGCGGCCCGACAGGATGTCGGAGACGAAAGGCTTCGGGTTTCCGTCACGGTCGAAGAGCAGGGGGTAGTCCTTACGGCCAAGGATGGGGAAGTCGTTCTTCCACGACATGGCGTCCGTCACTCCCCAGGCCGTCACGCGCTTGATGTCTTGCGAACGGCTCACGAAGATATCCCAGAACATGCGCATACGCTTGTTCCACAGGGTGCTGACGCTGTCGGGAAGCCCGTCGCGGTAGATGTCAGTTGTTTTAGACACGTCCGTCAGCTCATCGCCTATAGCGACGTTGGCGCTCTGGGTCACCGTGGGCAGCGCGCCCATGTCCCACTCTGTTATCATCACGGGCATCCCTATCTTACGGAAATCGTCCAACGTGCGGACTACCGACGCCGAGTCGGGATAATCGATGCCCATATGCCCTTGCAGACCTATGGCGTCGAGCCTCAGCCCGCGCGAGCGTATGGTGTCGATGACGGCGAGGTAGCCGGCGCGGCGGCCAGGGTTCGTCATGCCATAATCGTTGAGGTAGAGCTCTGCGTCGGGGTCGGCCTGATGGGCGACCTCAAGAGCCTCGTATATAAAATCATAGCCCATGGCACGGGATAGGGGCGAGTCCCTCAGCGAGCCGTCCTCGACAATGGTCTCGTTGCACACGTCCCACCCCTTGATCCGGCCTTTGTACCGGCCGACCACGGTCTCTATGTGTTCTTTGATTCGCTGGCGGAGCACGCCGGCGGACACTTCATTGCCGAGCGAGTCGACATAAAACCACGGGGCGGCCTGCGAATGCCACACCAGGCAATGGCCTATCACCTCCATGCCGTTGGCCTCGGCGAAAGCCATGAGGCTGTCGGCCCCCGCAAAGTCGTAGCGGCCCTCCTCGGGGTGGATGTACAGGCACTTCATCTCGTTCTCCGCCACGACGGAGTTGAAATGCTTCTTCACAATGCTGACCGACAAGGAGTCGCGGCCCGCCATCTGCTCCCCGTTGACGGCGGCGCCTATGCTGAACCTGTCACCGATGACGTCTTTGAGTCCCAGCGAAGGGCTCTTGCCCGAAGGCGCGCATGCCGCAAGGGTCAAAGCGGCCACAGGCGCTATAATCTTAATGTTCATATTTTATTTTTGAAACTGTTTAGTTTTTTAGACTATGCTGACAGTGTCGGGTCGGCATGCTGGCTGCGATGCCTCGCCTCGACCTCGGCGTTGATCTTGTCGATGACCTCATCCTCAAGCTCGTACTTGGATATGATAAGCATGGCCAGGACAAGAAGCGCGGCCGGGATGACACAGACGAGCCACAGAATGCCCTGCTCGGCGAACGGGGTCTGCGTGGTGGCGTTCTCGCCATCGAAACCAACATAGGCGAGGACAAGCCCGGGGACGACGCCGCCGAGGGCCATGCCCGCCTTGAAGAATATGCCTGTTAGCGCGTTGACAATGCCCGATATGCGCTTGCCGCTCTTCCACTCGCCATAGCTGATGACCTCAGGCACGAGCGCCCACATGTAGCCCGTGGCCACTATGACGCCTGTCGACTTGACGAACTGCGCCACCATGACGAGCCAAATCTGATTCTTGAGCGCGTCAATCATCGAGACGGCGTAGAGGATGCCCATGCCGAGAATGGCTATGCCGAGAAATATGTAGAACATGTTCTTCTTTCCGAGCTTCTGCTTGATCAGCGGCACGAGCGGCATGAAAATGAACGCCGGAGCGGAGCCGAGCCCCATGAACAGCGCCATGTACTCGGGCGCATGGACGTTGTAGACCATGTAATACGAGCCTGCCGAGTTGCCAACCGACATCATGGCGAACGCCGTTATGAAGAAGAAGGCGATGACGCGCAGAGGCCTGTTGCGCACGAACTCCATAAAGAGGTCGGAGAGCTTGACATTGTCCGCCTCGCGGCTGTCCATGACGACCCTCTCCTTGCACTGCGAGAAGCAGAAGAGGAGCAGCGCGAGGCCAATGACGGCGTATACGGCCATGGTGACGAACCACGCGCTGGCCGCCTCGGGCGTGTTGGTCTTGCCGTCGGGCGAGAGGAAGGCGACGAGCAGCGGAATGCCCGACGCCACGGCGAGCCCGCCGCAGTTCGCCATGAACATGCGTACGGACGTGAGTATCGTTATCTCGCCAGTGTCCCTCGTCAGGCTGGCGTTGAGCGCGCCATATGGCACGTTTATGAGCGTGTAGCACATTGACATGCCGACATACGTGACGTAGGCGTAGGCGACCGAGCCGTGAAAGCCGTTCCAGAAGCAGAGGATGGCGAAGCCCGTGAGCGGTATGCCGCCGAAGACAAGGTAGCTGCGGTACTTGCCGAGTCGCGGAGTCACGCGGTCGACAAAAGTGCCAACGAGGGGATCCCACGCCACGTCCACCAGGCGGACAATGAGGAACATGAACGCCGCCACCTTGGGGTCGAGCCCATAGACGTTGGTGTAGAAGAAGAGCAGGTACATACAGATGGTCTGGTAGATGAGGTTTTGAGCCAAATCTCCCGCCCCGAAGCCTATGCGCTGCAGCCAGCTCAGTTTGTAGAAACCGTTGTTATCCATCGGTCTTTCCGTTTTCTTAATTTGATATTCAGATTTGTCTATTTAATTGACTTCATGGCGTTTGCCGCGCGGATGCCTACCGTTTTCTTGTCGAGCGGGTGGATGTCGTTCCACTCACCGAGGTCGTGCGCCTCGGCGAGTGCCGCGCGCGGGTCCGAGGCGGCCACCTCGGCCTGCATCTTCTGGAAGTTGCGGAGCCACGGCTTGACGGGCTTTTCATAATCGGCGAGCTCAATTATGACAAACTTCATATCCGGGTTGGCGAAGAGCGTCCGCCAGTTGGACATCATGCCGCGCAACATCTTGCGATACTCCCCCTCGCGGCCCACATTGCTCTCGCCTTGATACCACAGCGCTCCGGCGAAGCGCATGCCGTCGAGCGGGGCGACCATGGCATTGTAAAGAACCGTAGGCGTGTAGTAGAAGAAGGGGACTCCGGGCTTGCTTGGCATAGGCACGGCGTAGAGATGCCTCCACTCGTCGTCGAGGTCAATCTTGCTTATGTTCATTCCGCACAGCCACTTGTTGCCACCGAAGAATATCCCGCGGTACTTGTCCGCCACGAAGGCGGGCGCTCCGTTCTGGCTTACGAGCCTGACGGCTATGACGTTCTTGCCCGCATGGAGGGTACCCTGAGGGATGTCATATATTCGCGGCGGGTACTGGTAATACGTGACGCCGACCTTCACGCCATTCACCCACACCTCGTCCGCATCGATGAGGGTCCCGAGTCGCAGCGTGGCTTGGAGAGAGGCCTGGCTGGCGGACACCTCGATAGTCTTGCGGAACCAGTGGGCGCCGTTGAGGGGCCTGATGTCGTCGCTGGCCCAAGAGCCATCCGTGGCCTTGACGGCCTCCCACCTGGAGTCGTCGAAGCCCTCGGCCTTCCAGTCTATTGAGAGAGC
Organism: uncultured Bacteroidales bacterium; assembly: GCA_934725785.1. Lineage (GTDB taxonomy): Bacteria > Bacteroidota > Bacteroidia > Bacteroidales > Marinilabiliaceae > W3P20-009. The sequence goes on from CAKVCS010000005.1 coordinate 18,623, forward strand.
GGCCTCCTTGTGGGCGAGCGTATTCTCCCACCTGTCGCCAGCCTCCTTGCCATAGTTCTCAACCATCTTGCGGTAGCTGTCGTCGGCATTGACGTCGAGCTGGCTCACCGGCAGCGCAAAGCCATCGGCCAGCAGCTGCTCGCGGCTCATCCAAGCCTCTATGGGCGACCCGCCCACGGCAGCCTCGACGACGCCTACAGCCACCGTCGGCTGCGCGGCCTGCATCTCGCGTGCGAAGAAGTACGCGCAAGCCGAGAAGTCGGCTGATGTCTCGGGGCCGAGCGACTTCCATCCGTCGGTCGCGACATCGCCAGTCGGGCCTGTGAAGCTCGTGGCGAGGTTGACCTTCAGGAGGCGAACCTTGCTATTGACCGTGGCGTTGATCTCCATGGCATACTTGTCCATGACGCGCCTGACCGGCAGCTCCATGTTGCTCTGCCCCGAGCATAGATATACGTCGCCCACCATGACGTCGGAGAGCTTAAGCCCGCCAAAGTCCATCACGTAGGGGCCTCCCGCGCGCAGAGCGGGGAGCTTGACAGCCCAACGGCCGTCGTCACCCGCCTTCACGCTGATTTTCCCGGTTTTCTTGCCCGCCCGGGTCAGGGGCTCGGCGCCGTCGAACTCTACATCGAAGGCCTCGCCGGCATCCGCCGTTCCGCGCAGCGTGACCTCTTGTCCGCGTTGGATAACCATCCCGCTCGTTATCCACGCCGCCGGCTTCACGGAGGCGAGGAGCGGCGTGGACGCCGCAAGAGCCACGGACATAATTATTGTCGTGTATCTCATATCAGATAGGTTTTTCGTTATCATAATATCAATGTCACTCCCTGACGGTGACGGGGGTCGAGGGCGCGCCGAGATAGGACGGTTTGAGCCCGCCCATGTCTATCATGACCTTTTGCAGGACCATGGCGTCATCCACAGGGCGTATGCGTATCGTGTGCTTTCCGGCCGAGACAGCCTCGAGCTTCTGGCCTACTATGATGGCGTTTTCGCCAACCCACTTGCGCCAAGTGTTCTCGTCGAGCGCTCCGTTTATGGGGACCCAGCCTTCGCCCATGCCGGCATTGAGGCTCAGCGACTTCTGGCCTCCGCCGAAGCCGTCTGAGCCGCCTCCATAGAGGCCGTGGACGTCAATCTCGTGCTCCGCCCCGCCGTCTATCGACACAGCGAGCTTGTGCCCGTTGCCGGCATAGTTGAGCGTAGGGCTAAGCACCACCTGCAGCTTTGGCTCGCCCGTGCTCGCGAACTCCACGTCGTACTCCACCCACGTGGCGGGCGTGACCGAGCGCGCCGTCAGGGCCGAGCCTGTGCGCCCAAGGTTGGGAACGAGCGTCCAGTCTCCGCTGCGCCGGCTGGGGCTCTCGGCGTTGAACGAGACGTAGCCGTCGCCCTCGACGTAGAGCATGGTGCCGCTC
>CAKVCS010000006.1 GCA_934725785.1 uncultured Bacteroidales bacterium
GTCTACAGCACTCAGTACTCTATGTCTGACGCCAGACTTTCCTGCCGCCGCATTCGTATGCGCAAAGGCCTTACTGCTCCCTTGTTTTTGACATTTTGGTTGTACATTTGTTGCGCAATTCCCATTTCTCACGATACGGATGATAAGGTTCATAGATTTATTCGCGGGTATTGGCGGCATACGCAAGGGGCTGGAGCTTGCCGTTGAGTCCTTCGGCGAGTCCTCTGTATGCGTATTCACCTCAGAGATTAAGCCGTACGCCGTATCTGTGTTAAGACAGAACCACCCGGGTGAGGTGGTTTGTGGCGATATTACGAAAGTCGACGAGGCGTCGATTCCTGATTTCGACATATTGTGTGCCGGCTTCCCTTGCCAGGCATTCTCGGCGGCTGGCAAGCGGGAGGGTTTCGCTGACACCCGCGGGACTCTTTTCTTCGATGTGGAGCGCATTCTCAAAGCGAGAAGACCGCAAGGCTTTATTCTTGAGAACGTCGAGGGGCTTGTCAACCATGACCGCGGTAAGACGCTCGGGACGATTCTTGCGCATCTCGAGGCCTTGGGGTACGCTGTCAGCTACAAGGTTCTTAACTCAAAATATTTTGGAGTCCCGCAAGAGAGGAAGCGTATTTACATCGTAGGCTCTCTCAAAGTCAAGCCGGACCTTGAAAGTTTCCCGGTCCTGAGGCGGACAGTGGGCGATATTTTAGAGTCCGGCAGGCCTACTCTCGACACCCGGTTCACGAGGTTGCTCCTCTCCAAATACTCAATGGCACAGCTGTATGGCAAGTCTATAAAAGACAAGAGGGGTGGGGTCAATAACATTCACAGCTGGGATCTCGACACGAAAGGTGAGACTTCGCCGCAAGAGAAGGAGCTTCTTAACCAGATTCTCACTGAGCGCAGAAAAAAGAAGTGGGCTGCGAACTATGGCATAGACTGGATGGACGGTATGCCTCTGACGAGGTCCATGATAGCCTCCTTTTGTTCCTTCGACAACCTCGACAACCTGCTCGACGGTCTTGTCCGCAAGGGCTACCTGGCCTATGAACACCCGAAAAGGAAGGTCGTGACGATGAACGAGGCGGGTGTGCAGTCCTCGCACCGCGAGTACGACGTGTCGCTCCCTAAGGGTTACAATATCGTGACAGGCAAGCTTAGTTTCGAGATAAACAAGGTGCTTGACCCCTCCGACATCGCACCAACCCTGGTTGCGATGGATATGTCGAAGATAGTCGTCCCCGATGGCGGAGGGATAAGGAGGCTCACGCTGCGCGAGGGGCTGAGGATGTTCGGCTATCCTGAGGATTATAAGTTCGAGGTCAAAGAGAAAGACGGTTTCGACCTTCTTGGCAACACGGTTGTCGTCCCTGTAATAAAAGCCGTGTGCCAGAGGCTCCTAAGCTCTATTTATGGATAAGGCGCAGGAAGTTTATAAGAAGCTGATAGACGATTTCGGTTTCAGATCGACCGCTGGCGAAATTCTATTTAAGCTCAAGGACATATGCATCGTTGTCAATCAGAACAATGTGGTAGGCAATATTTTGGAGGAGTGGCTTGACAGGTGGATGACGGAGTGTGGCATCCCTCATGTCCACAATACTGGGCAGTCAAGCCCGGACTTCTGGCTCAACCCTTCCGACTTGAATAAAGACTGGCTCGAGGTAAAGTCTTTCACAGGAAGCCCAAATTTCGACATAGCCGCCTACAATAGCTTCATAAATCTTGTCTTACAGAAGCCCTATAAACTTCAGTCGTCATATTTGCTTATTAAATATGGTATGGACGGCGGCAAGGTGACCATTCAGGATTGCTGGCTCAAGAAGATTTGGGAGATTAGCAGCCCCTCTGAGAAATGGAGCGTGAAAGTACAGGACAAGAAGGGCATCATATTCAACATCAGGCCTTCTGTTTGGTACTCGGACAAAACGGATTACCCAACCTTCAAGAGTTTGGAGGATTTCTTGTCGGCTCTGGAGGAGGTAGTCTATACCTACCCAGACACCCACGCAAGGGGTGCGACATGGAAGAAGGAATTGATAAAGAGCTATAAGGACTTCTACGGAGTAGAGCTGAACATACCGAGGTGGACGGACATAGCCCCCAAGTATACACGCATAGAGAAGCGGCAGCAATAGAGTGCAAAAGAAAAGGCGTCAGCCCGCAGGCAACACATTGCCCGCGGGCTGACGCTTCTTTTTTAATTACCCTTGGCCCTGCCGGGCGGCTCGTCTACCAGTTTGCGTTCCTGTGTATGTTCTCCGTCTTCCACTTGTCTTTAGCGGCAGGCGCCTCGGCCGGAACGCCTACGCATATCACGGCGAACGGCTTCACGTAGCTTGGCGTGCCGAGGAGCTCGGCCAGCTTTGCCATTCGCTCCTTGATAGGCGCCACGCCGCACCACACGGCCCCGAGCCTCGTGGCGTGGGCCGCCAGGAGGATGTTCTCAGTCGCGGCCGCGCAATCCTGAATCCAGTAAGATCTCGCCTCGCCCTCAAGGGCTTTCTGCTCGTTGCCGCACACCACTATCACCTGTTGACAACCGTCGGCGATGCGCGCGTTGGGCAGCGCGGCTTGCATGCTGTCCAGCAGTTCGCGGTCGTCAACCACCACGAACTCCCATGGCTGCTTGTTCACGGCCGTCGGGGCGGCCATTCCTGCGCGCAGCAGGGTCTCCATCTGGGTCTCGCTGAGTTTCTCGGGTTTGAATTTGCGGACGCTCGTGCGCGTCATGATGGTCTCTATCGCCCCGTCTGTCTTGTCCATGCTTGCATTGTTTGCATTTTGTGCGCAGCCCGTCATTGCGATCGCGGCCGCGCAAAGGGTCGCCCCTATTATGCCTTTCATTGTCGCTATGTTTATTTGGGGCAAATCTACACTTTATTTTTCGAAAACCATCTCATGGCCAGTCTGCCTGTCACGCTCAGTGCCAGCACTATGGCCGTCAGCACGACTGCGGCGGCGAAGGCCCTGTCTTGCACGTCGGCCTGCGGGGCCGAGAGTTGGAAGAAGACGGCGAGGGGCAGTGTCGCGGCCTTGTCCGTCAGGCTCTCCGGGACGTAGTCCGTGAAGCCGGCGGTGAACATCACGCCTGCGGCGTCGCCCATGGCCCTGCCTACTGACAGCAGGGTGGCCGTCGCTATGGCGGGCGCGGTCTGGCGGGCCATCACAAGGGCCACCTCGAGCCGCGTGGCGCCCAGCGAGTAGGCCGCCTCCTGAAGGTCACGGGGGACGGTGCGGGCGACCTCGTCCATGCTGCGCGTCATGATGGGGATTATAAGCAGAGTCTCCACAATGATGCCGCCAAGCAGCGAAGCCCTGAGCCCCACGGCCACCATTATGGTGAAAGCGAACGCGCCATACACTATGCTCGGGATGCCGAAAAGCACGTCGAGTCCCAGCCGGAGAGCATACGCCATCCGCGAGCCGCTGCGCAGGAAGACGTTGAGGTAGAACACCAGCGGCAAACTTATGGCCAGACCGGCCACGGCCGCGCCCGTCACGATGAACACCGATCCCGCAATGGCGTTGAGGAAGCCTCCGTCACCGCCAATGAAAAATCCCGTGCCAGGTGTCTCGCTCACCATCTCCCACGTCAGGACCGGCAGGCCGCGGCTGACGATGCTCCACAGCACGCTGCCTACGCCGCCCGCGACAGCCAGTAGCGCGGCCCACATCAGGCCGCGGAAAAATATCTCCTCTGCTCTCCTGCCCATGCCTCTTAATATTTTTTTATGCTCTTAAGGTAAATCCTCGCGCCGACGTTGAAGACGACGATGATAGCGAATAGTATGAAAGCGGCGAGCATCAGCGCCGCGTCGTATAGCGGCACGGACATCATCTCGCCATAGTTGTTGGCTATGAGGGCCGGCAGAGGGTAGCACGCGTCGAGCAGCGAGCCCGGGACCGCCGCCACGTTGCCGCACACCATCAGGACGGCAATCGTCTCGCCCAGCGCACGGCTCACGGCAAGCACCGTCGAGGCTACCATGCCTGGCAGCGACGCCCTCAGCACCACGTGTTTGACGGTCTGCCACCGAGTGGCGCCAAGGGCCATCGACGACTCGCGCATGGAGTCGCCCACACTGCCGAAAATCTCTATCAGCAGGCTGACGAGCAGCGGCAATATCATGACGCTCAGCACCACGGCCCCGCTCAGCAGCGTGTAGCCCGAGGTATATGTGCCTACGGCCGGGCCGACCACGCCGCTCACTATCGGAACGACGACGAGCGTGCCCCACACGCCGAATATCACCGATGGCAGCGAGGCGAGGATGTCGAGAAGGGGATATACGAACCGCCTCACAGCGGGGCCCGAGTACTCCGTGAGCAGCACGGCAAGCAGCACAGACGCCGGCAGGGCCATTGCCACGGCCACGCCCGTCACGTAGAACGTACCGCTCACGAAGGGCAGCAGCCCGAAAAGACCCTTGCCGGGACGCCACTCGCTGCCCGAGAGGATATCCCACAGGGAGTGGTCGGCCAACAGCGGAGACGACTTGACCCACAAGCCCGCTGCGATGGCCAGCACGAGGGCCAGAACCGCGCCGGCCGTGACGCTCATAAAGGCCGCAGCGCCGCCGTCCGCCGTCTTGCGCCACGTGTTCAAGCTCACTGCGCCAAACTTCTTAACCATTTGATTATCTTTTTATAGAAAGGCTCGTTCTCCACTCTCACAAGCGGCTCGGAACGCTCGCCGCTCACCAGTATGAGGTGGTCGGTGTAGGCGAAGTCGAGCTTGGGCCACGCCTCGGGCAGGTGGGCCACGCTGCGGCTGAACAGGCTGTTGCCCGTGATGACGCCCACCTCGCCGCGCGCCACCTGGCGGCCTCGCACCAGGCCCTCGCCCCTGTAGCTCACGGGGCGTTTCTCCCCATCGCGGACCACGTAGTAGTTGCCGGCGGCGCAAAGCGTGCCATATTTCTTCAGGCACAGGTAGAGAGCCTGGAGGGCGTCGCTCGTCAAGTAGTCGCCACCGTCCAGGTACATTACCCACTCCCCCTGTGCCTTTGCCAGCGCCCTCTCCCTCACCTCAGCCCCGTCTAGCCTCTCCGGCTCCCTGAAGAAGCGCATCCGGCGGTCAATCAGGTAGTTCCTGACCTGATACTCCCCGCTGTCTGTCGACCCGTTGTCCACTATGATGCACTCCCATTGCTGGGCCGTCTGCGCCACGACGGACTGCAGGCAGGATATTATGCTCTGCTCCTCGTTGTGGAATGTGACAATGATGCTTATCATGCCCGTATGTGTATTTTTTGTCTTGTGCAAAGGTACTATGCGCGGGCTCTCCCGGTCAATGACGCATTCGTATTACTTGCATACCACGCTCGTGGCATTGCCTCCCTCTCCCGCGCCCGATAACTTTGCTTGCGAAACCCCCATCTGAGGGGTGGCTAACAAAGCGAAGCAAGATGACCACTACTTTCGACCCTGCCCACAAGTTCCAGCGCCTTGGCCACGACGGCATCAAGGTGCGACATCTGAGCGTCCGAATCGGCGACGCCCACATTCTCAAAGACGTGAGCCTTGACATACCGCGGGGTCAGATAACGTGCATCATAGGCCCGAGCGGCTGCGGCAAGAGCACGCTGCTACGCACATTCAACAGGCTCGTCGATTCGACCCCGGGCGTGAGGATTGACGGCGAGGTCTCGCTCGGCGACCGTGACATAGCCCACGCCAAAGGCATGGACCTTATGGACATAAGGCGTCAGGTGGGGCTCGTCCCGCAAAGGCCGTGCCCCCTGCCCATGTCCATATATGACAACGTGGCCTACGGCTGCCGCTTTCATGGCGTCCGAGGGAAAGAGAGGCTCGACTCCGTCGTGAGGCACTACCTGCAGGGCGTCGGGCTGTGGGACGAGGTGGCGTCGCGGCTCTCCCAGCCGGCTTCGCGCCTCTCGGGGGGGCAGCAGCAGAGGCTCTGCCTGGCCAGGTCGCTCGCCGTCGAGCCGGCCGTCCTGCTTGCCGACGAGAGCACGTCGGCGCTCGACCCCATCTCGTCGCGCAAGGTCGAGCAGCTTTTCACTGAGCTCAAGAGGGACTACACCATTGTCATGGTGACACATACGCTGGCTCAGGCTCAGCGCATTGCGGACTATGCCATTTTCATGTACCTCGGCGAGGTCATTGAGGCCGGCCCGGCCGACCAGATATTCAACAACCCGCAAAGCGACCTCACACGCCGCTACGTCGACGGCGTCTTCAGCTGAGGCTGTGAACCGATAATGCGGCTCCGAGGCGCGCTCCGTGGGCAATGGCGTCCCAGCTTGGGTGCCGTTTCTCACGGAATTTTCGCATTTTCGCATATCTTATGTAAAAATGCAAACGTAATATAATGTCGAGACTCTCCTATCTGGCCATTCTCCTGCCCGTGGTCGTGGCCGCACATGCCGAGGCGCAGAAGAGGCAGCCCGCGCCCACCTTTACCGAGTGGCGCGACCTCGCCGTCAATGACGTCAATCGTCTGCCGCTCCACTCCGATTTCTTCCCCTATCGCCCGGGCGAGGTTAACACCTCCACATCCTTTGCTGACAAGGCCTCTTCGCGAAACTACCTCTCGCTCTGTGGCGACTGGAAGTTCAGCTGGGTGGCCAACGCCGATGAGCGTCCGCGGGACTTTTTCCGTACGGATCTTGACGACTCGCAGTGGGCGTCGATGCCCGTGCCGGGAATGTGGGAGCTCAACGGCTATGGCGACCCAGAGTATGTCAACATCGGCTTCGCATGGCGAGGGCACTTCGACGGCAATCCGCCCGACGTGCCTGTCAAGGACAACCATGTAGGCTCCTACAGGAGGCACGTCTCCATCCCCGCCGACTGGGACGGCCGCCAGGTCATATGCCACCTCGGCTCCGTCACGTCGTGCGTCTACCTTTACGTCAACGGAAAGTTCGCAGGCTATGCCGAGGACTCGAAAGTGGCCGCAGAGTTCGACATCACCAGCCTTTTGCGCAAGGGCGATAACCTCATCGCTTTCCAAGTCTTCCGATGGTCAGACGGCTCCTGGTCAGAGGATCAGGACTTCTGGCGGCTCAGCGGAGTGGCGAGGGAGTGCTACCTCTTCGCCCGCGACAGGGAGAGGCATTTTGACGACATACGGCTCACGGCCTCGCTCTCTGCCGACTTCGCCGACGGCAACCTCCACATATGGTCCAAGCAGAAAGTAGGGTTGCCGGTCAAGTTCCGCCTCTACGCCCCAGACGGTACTTTCGTCTCCGAGCGGACGTTCGACACCGAGTGGCGCGGATTCGTGGATCTCGATATGCAGGTGTATGACGTGAGGCGCTGGACGGCCGAGACTCCCCTGCTCTACACCCTCATATGCTCCACCCCTGCCGAGGAGACTGCCATCAAGGTAGGCTTCCGCGACGTCCGCGTTGACGGCGGTCAGCTCAAGGTCAACGGCCAGCCCGTCCTTATCAAAGGCGTCAACCGTCACGAGATGGACCCCGATGGGGGATACGTCGTATCGCTCGAGAGGATGGAGGATGATCTTCGCGTCATGAAGAGCCTCAACATAAACGCCGTCCGCACATGCCATTATCCTGACGACCCGCGTTTCTACGACCTTTGCGACAGGTATGGCTTCTACGTTGTGGCCGAGGCCAACCAGGAGAGCCACGGGTTCGGCTATGAAGGCTCGCCCCGAAGCAGGGACGACGACTTCGCGCTGCCCATTCTTCAGCGTAATCAGCACAACGTCTCCCTCCTCAGGAATCATCCATCGGTCATCATATGGAGCCTCGGCAACGAGACCGCCATGGGCCCCAACTTCCTCAATGCCTACGAGTGGGTGCGCTCCGCCGACCCCACCCGGCCCATCCAGTTCGAGCAGGCCGGTACGGGCGAGGGTACAGACATCTTCTGCCCAATGTACATGAGCGTGGCGGACTGCAAGAAATACCTTGACGGTCAGCCGGCCAAGCCTCTCATATTGTGCGAGTACAACCACACAATGGGCAACTCTGGCGGCAACTTGTCGGACTACTGGAGGCTCGCCCGCGCCTACCCCTCTTTCCAAGGGGGCTTCGACTGGGATTTCGCAGACCAGGCCCTCCATCGCACCCCCACGGCGCCCATGAGCGTCAGGCCTGACGGCATGCCCATGTCCGTCCTCCGCAAGATTGAGTATTGCTATGGTGGCGACTATAACGCCTACGACCCGTCGGACAACAACTTCAACTGCAACGGCGTCGTTGGGCCCGACCGCCAGCTCAATCCCCACGCCTACGAGCTTGCCTATCAGTATCAGGATGTCTGGGCAACCCTTGGCTCAGTGTCGCAAGGCGGCATAACAGTCTCCGTGCGAAACGAGCGTTTCTTCACCTCGCTCGAGGACTGCGACATGCATTGGGCTCTCGTAATTGACGGGCGCGAGGAGGCCAGCGGGGTGGTGACGACGTTGACCGCAGCCCCGCGGTCCTCTCAAGAGGTCATAGTGCCCATAGGCTCTGATGCCTTGTCTCGCGGCGAGGCCTTCCTGAATCTCGACTTCAAGCTTAAGGCTGATGGCCAGCTCTTGAGCCGTGGCCATGTCGTGGCCCGCGGGCAGCTGCCACTCGGCGGCTCGTATGTCGCGCCCGAGCCTGCGGTTGCGGGAAAGGGCAAGGTGAAGGCCGCGGAGGATGATGGCGGCGTCACGCTCTCGGCCGGAGGGTCTCTCGTTGTCATCAGCCGGTCTACGGGTCTCATATCCTCTTTCACCGCTGGCGGGGAATGCATTCTTTCCGATGGCGCCACCATAAGGCCGAACTTCTGGCGCGCGCCGACCGACAACGACATGGGGGCAGGGCTTCACAAGCTTTTCGCTCTCTGGCGCAAGCCCTCCTTGGTCCTCACGTCGCTCACCACGAGCCATGACAAGAAAAGAGGAACGGCAACGGCCGTCGCGCACTTCTCAATGCCCTCCGTCAAGTCCGAGCTCACGATAGAGTACACTCTCCGCGCCTCCGACGGCTCTCTCTCCATAAGGCAGACGCTGACACCCAACCCGGGTGCGCACGTCCCCGGCATGTTCCGTTATGGCCTCTCCGTTCAGCTGCCAAAGGGCATGAGCGAGAGCAAATTCTATGGCCGCGGCCCCATAGAGAACTACCCCGACAGGCGCGAATGCATGAGGATAGGTTTATACAGCCGGTCCGCCTATGAGCAGTGCTACCCCTACATCCGTCCGCAGGAGTCCGGAACAAAGGGCGACATCAGGTGGTGGAGGCAGACGGACTTTGGCGGCAAAGGATTGCTCGTAACATCCTCAGAACCCTTCTTCGCCTCGGCCATTCCATATGACGTCTTCGCCCTCGATGATGGCGACTCCAAGTCGCAGAGCCACTCGTATGACGTCGAGGAGAGCCGTTTCGTGAACCTCTTCATCGATTCTGAGCATTGTGGCGTGGGCGGCACCGACTCTTGGGGCGCGTGGCCTCTTGAGCCTTACAGGGTCGCGTTCGGGCCTAAGACGCTCTCCGTTACGCTTACTCCCGTCTCTGGCGAGTGACGTGTGGCCGTTGGTCGGCACATTCGGCCTGTTGGTCGTAAGCGGCGGGCGCCGGACTTTCTTTGGCACGCGTGTTGGATATAGTCATGTCAACAAATTGATTTATCTGACGGATTAAAAAAACGTAGCCATGAAGACGAATATCCTTATGACGGCCATTCTCGCTGCCGCCCTCTCTTTCTCCGCCACGGCCTCTCTCGCTCAGTGTCGTAAAGCCCCAAGCCCTCGTCACGCCACTGTCGTTGATGCTCCGGCTCACAGGCACGCCCAGATTACGCCCAGACGGCAAGATTGCGCCCCTGCGCCTTCGACCCGATGCGATATCCATCGCCATGCCGAGCCATGCCGACCGCCGCTCGCTTGTCATGAACGCCACTGCCCGCAGCGGCCATGCCGATGCCACGAGGCTCGTCCATGCCCTGAACAACCATTCGTGGGGGCCCCGTGCGGCGGTCGCCACCCTTACGGGTCGTGTCGTCCGGCGGGGCGTGAGCCCGCCCCGGCTCCGCGCGTGGCGTCAGTAAGCCTCTCTTCTGGCGGCATCTCCCTCCATGTCTCGTTGTGACGCTCTGTTGCCCCTCATAGGAGTCAGGAAATCAAGCGGCCCGCGGCTCTGTTGAGCCGCGGGCCGCTTTCTCTTTTAGTTGAGTAATGCCTGCTTAGCCCGTGTTGCTTTTGCCCGCCTGTGGCCTGCCGCTTTATCTCCCTCCGCCTTATGATTAATGTCCGTGAAACCGACGAAAAAAGCCCCCGGGGAAATCTCCCCGGGGGCTTTTTGTCGTTGTAATTAACCAAATACCGCGCCGCCCGTTGGCGAACGCCCCCTGTCGCGCCGTCGCGGCGTTTGCGGGGTTTACTCAAAACCTCTATTATGAAAACACTCTAATGCTGTTGCTTTTTCGTCTTTCGACAATGCAAATGTAATAAGGCTTCCCCGCCCCGGTTAATCTTTTCAACGATGGGGAGCCTCTCCTCAATCAACGTCTTTCGACATCATCAAATGCCTTTAAAGCTCAATCAACGTCAGCCGCTCCCTTTTGCGGCGATTCTCTTTGTCGGCTGTCCGCGTTTCCCAGATGTGTGGAGAGTGGCTGCCCGTTCTGCCTGTGTATAACATAAGGGAGCCCCCCGGCCGGCTGTCGTCGTGGCTGTCGCCACTGCAACTTGGTCGGGGGGCTTCTTGTCTGAATCTAAATCAAAAAACATCGGAGGGCCGTTGCCCGCCGCGGGTAACGGCCTCGCGCCGTCTGTCCCGTCACTAAACCTTTGAAACTCTCTATTACCCTTTTATGTCTTACGGAAAACATTGCAAATATATCCTGACGCTTTTCCCCGTGGCAATTTTTTCAACAACTGCCGCCTAATGTCCAACTATCAGCCCCTTTCCTCCGCGAACGCCCTTTTTTCTCTGGCGAACGTAAGCGTCGTACGTCGTCTGGCCATTCTCCAATCCCAATGTGGCAAATTTCTTCCCCCTCGCGCCTTGGCCCTTCTCCCTAATGTGGGCGCGGCTGATGTGATTGGCAGACTACAAAGTCACCTTGACGGGCCGAGACCGCTTTTAGTTGATGTAATTCACGCTACCGTTGAAATAAATTGGCTTGCGGCGGCGCGGATGTTACGTTCGCGTCATGATTCTAAGCGAGTGCTTAATCAGTGATAGTTTTTCATAATGGAGGTTTTTAGAAGCCTTTGCCGTGAGGCAGGGGCTGGGTCGGGACAACGGTCCGGCTCTGTTTGATTGTGATTTTCTCATTAAAAAAGAGACCCCTCGAGGCTAAGTGCCGCGAGGGGTCTCTTTTTCGCTTGCGCCTGCGGTGTCACGCTTTACCTTTTTTCCCGGCGAAGCACGCCAGGTAGATGGCCAGGGCGGCGAACACTGCCAGGATGCAACCCATCTCGACGGCATACTCCTGAGGCTCGACCCAGAACTCTTTGAAGAAGTCCATCCTGCCGAGAATCTCGACCGGGGTCCAGAAAACTATGACGACGGCTATGGCCATGCGGATGTTCGCGCCCCACGCCCCTATGCGCAACTGCTTGCGGAACATGAGAACGGAGCCCGCGAGGCAGACAAGCCCTACTGCGAACGTCACGGGATGCCTGTCTCCCAAGAAGTTGCCGTCGTAGCAGAACATCAGCAGCAGGTAGCACGTCCACATCATGACAATGAGCTCCATAAACGTCACGATTGACGAGTGACGGACCACGGGCTTCACTTCCCTTATCGCGGCCGAGCCGCGAAGCACGTGCCTCTGCACCCAGTTTATGAAGCAGCAGCCTGTCCGCGTGCTGAAAACGTAGAGCGTCATCACCATCACCCATAGGCCAAACGTAGCCGGCATTATCAGATACTCGGGCTTTGTGACGACCTCGCCGTCCACAACCTCGGGAGCGACGCCATACCGGTTGGCGTAGTACTGGAACAGGAACTCGTACCAGCCCGTCCAATAAAGCAGCCCGCCGAACAGGCCGCAAAGCGTCTGTCGGGTGTCGCCTTTGGCAAAAACGCCAGCTATCACAACGGCGAAGCCCACCGCGCCCATGCCGAAACCGGCGTAGTGGACGCCAGTCTCGCTCATGGTCTTCTCCATCAGTATCATCAGCGCGTGGCCCAGTGGCATGGCGAACAGGACCATCAGAAACGTGGCGACTGACTTGCCCCAGTGAAGACGGCCTGCGCCTTTCGCATTCTCTTTCATCTTTCTCTTTTTTGGTCGGCCGTCCTATATGGTCGGCCTTCGTTATCACCCTCTTTTTACTCTGTCAAAATTAATCAAAATAACTCACTGCGCCTTCCCCGACCGAAAAAGCAACTTTAGGCTGTTAAATTCGTAAAAAAATGGCGAACTTAGCGAGTGCTTTGAGTTCCCATAATTTTCCCAATGCCGATGAACAAGTCCATATCTCGGAGGATCAGCTATATGGTCCTCGCTCCTCTCTCGTTTGTCATTTTCCTTGTAGTGTGCGCAGGGGCCTACTTCTATTTTGCTCTCAAGTCAGAACTCTCGACTCTCCAGCTTGAGCTGCTTCAAGGCGAGGTGAGGGTCATGAAGGGGACGCTGGACCAGAAGCACTCCACGGCGGAGATGACCGCCAAGCTTTTCAATGAGGAGTACGACTCGTTCTATGACGCTGTCGCTGCCGGAGACACTCTCAATATGAAGTCAGAGCTCCAGTGGTCCATCTCGTCAATACAGGCCGCCGGCTACATCTTCGCTAATATGGACGGCGGATATGTCTGCGGCTCCTTCCGGGAGGAAGAGGTCGACGCCGCCCAGCTCGCCAAAGTCGCCGAGGTCGCGTCGCGCGTCGGGCTCGTCACTGCCGCCGGCGACTTTATTGGAGGCCAGATTTGCGACTACACCGCAACCGTCGTCAAAAACACGGAGGGGCAAAGCCTTGGAGTCGCTGTGATAATCTCCTTCGTGTCAAGCTCCAATGCAAGCCTGCTCTCCATGAAGGAGCAGCTCGGCGTCGATTGTTACATATTCAAGGGGGACAAGTGCCTCATCTCCGCCAATGAGGGCGTCGACGCCGCGTCCCTCGCTCTCGACTCCGCCATGGTCCGCTCCTGCTATGTGGGCCTCAAGCCCTGGGTCGGCATTTCGGATATGCTTGGCGGGGAGACTCACATTTGCGCGCTCCCGCTTGTCGATGCCAACGCCAAGGCCATGGGTTGCGTTGTGGTGAATTCCGAGTCACAGGCCACCGAGCATATCGCCGCGTCCGTGCGTATGATGGTCCCCATAATCGTCGCGGTTTTCATGCTTGTTTTCCTCGTGCTTGGCGTGCGACTCAAGAGGCGCGTCATTGAGCCCATCGGCGACCTCGTCAAGGGTGTAAACAGGATTGCCGTGGGCGACATTTCGCAACCCGTCCATTGCGCCGACACATGCTCTGAAATAGAGACGCTCGTCGCGAGCCTCAACGAGGCGCAGGACAAGTTCCGACTCGCCCTGACGCCCATCCACGAGACCACAGAGGCGCTCATGAACGCCGCCGCACAGCTGAGCAACGCGTCCGAGAGCCTCTCCAACGCGGCTAACCGCCAGGCGGCCTCGCTCGAGGAGATATCAAGCTCTATGGAGCAGATGGGCGCCAACATCCAGCAGAACACCGACAACTCCGTCCACACCAACAAGTTGACCGAGGAGATGTCCGCCATGGCTTCAAAACTTGGTGGAGCAAGCGGAAACAGCTTCGAGGCCATACAGAAGATAGCCAAGAATATCAGTGACATCAACGACCTCGTAAGCCAAACGAACATTCTCGCGCTCAACGCCTCGGTCGAGGCGGCCCGCGCCGGCGAGCACGGACAGGGCTTCGGAGTCGTCGCAAAAGAGGTGGGCAGGCTCGCCGAGCAGACCCACGAGACCGCCGACAGCATCAACGAGACCGCGACAAGCAGCATCAACGAGGCCGAGGAGGCCTACAACCAGACTCAGCAGCTCATGCCCAGGATCGAGAAGATCGCAAGCCTGATAAAGGAGATTACGACTGCCAGCGTGGAACAGTCTTCAGGGGTGGCTCAGGTCAACACCGCCATAATGGACCTCAACAGGGTCACCCAGCAGAACGCGGCGGGAGCCGAGGAAATAGCGGCGAGCACCATGCAGATGAGGGATATGGTCAGCGAGCTCAACAAGTCGGTCGCCATGTTCAAGATCTGAGGGCGACTCGTTTTTGAGGACGTGCGCGTCCCATGCATAAGACGCCCTGCAGGCTGACTGCGGGGCGTTTCTTTGTCCCGTTCGTCAACGATTTTGGCCACGTTTTTTTGCATTTCGTCACCAATTAATGTCGTTTCGTCAAAATCTGCGCTTCTCCTTAGCCATTCCGTCACGGCTCGGGTAACTTAGCCATGCGTTAGGATATAGAAAGCCGTCTGCGTCCCGGTCCGGGGCAGGGCTTCTGCAGTTCAGACCACCCGCCCCTTACCACTATGCGGAAAGTCTCGCCGTTATCCCGCGCTTCCGTTGGCGATTCGCGCGCCTGCCCGCCATTAGAAAGCCGGCAGGCTTCCTGTGACATATTCCGATTTCCAAAGCTTAGCGTGACGTTTTTTTCCGTTATGCCGCCAGCGTCTTCATCGCGACGCTGGCGGCTGCTCCCGCTACACCGCCTTTTTGTCGCGCAAACCCAAACAGTTCGCCATTTTTGCCGTATAAGACCGCGATGTTAGCTCAATCTGAAATTTATGTTGTACCTTTACGTACTTTTACATTGATATGCTTATGACAAAAATAGGGGCCAATAAGGATTTCCTTGAATTCGCCTACCAGCTATATCATACCATGCAGGCCAACGAGATAAACCTGGTCTACGAGGGGGTTGTGACGCAGGAAATCACCAAGACTTTCACGGCGCTGACCGAGAAGAACATGGTCAAGAACGAGGAGACCAGCCAAGTCCAGCGCAAGGTCTTCAATGTCATGGTGGAGTGCCTTCAGAACATATCCAAGCATGCCGACCAGATGGACGGCGAGGAGGATGAGGAGAAGCGCGGCATCGTTCTCGTCTCGCACGGCGAGACCAGCTATAACGTCATAACGGGCAATGTCATCAAGGCTGAGAAGAGGGCTGGCCTCGAGGCTACTCTCGAGCACATCAACAGCCTCGACAAGGAGGGGCTCTCCGCGCTCTACAAGCAGCAGATCCTGGGCGGAAAAATCTCTGAGAAGGGCGGCGCCGGCCTTGGATTCATCGACATCGCCAAGAAAAGTGGCAACAAGATTGCATATCAGTTCAAGGAGCTGACCGACGATTACTGCTTCTTCATTATCATAACGACTATTTCGCGGAATTAATAGCAAACATACTTTTCACAATGGAAGTTTTAGATATCAAGGGTACCGACGACACTCCTTCTGTCCTCATGGACAAGGGAGCCAACATAATAGAGTTCTCCGGACGCTCCCTCCCCGAGGACGTCGCAACGTTCTACAAGCCCGTCATGGATTGGATCGACGCGTACAAGCAGGACCCCAACGACCATATCGACGTCTGCTTCAAGCTCGAGTACTTCAACACTGCATCCTCCAAAATGCTGCTCGACATTCTCCTCAAGCTCGAGGAGATTTCCGACAAGGTCACCGTCAAGTGGTACTCCCACGAGGATGAGGAGGACATTGAGGATGCCGGAAAGGAATACGAGGACATCGTGGAGGTCCCATTCGAGTTTATCAAATACTAAGCAAACCATATAGTGCCGCGGCTCGCGATGACACCGTTGTCGGGGCGGGCTGCCACGGGTGGCACAGGCGTGGCCACCTCACAGACTGACAGAAACGTATGAGCGAGGAGATTCTTGAGCACCTGATGAACCTGTTTGGCATACTTGCCAAGCAGGGAGGCGGCGCGACCGAAGTCGAGGTTAACTTCCTCAGCAAGTTCCTCGGCGACCAAATCGCGTCCGCAAAGGTCGGAGAGTATCTCGAGAAGTTCAAGGACAAAGCAAGCGAGAGGGCTCAGTTCGACGAGACTAAGGGACACATCGTTGTCGATATGAAAGACTCGATGAAGACCCTCAAAATCTGCCGTGCGGCAAACAAGGCACTCTCCAAGGAGCAAAAGGTCGTCGTCCTCGTAAGGCTCTTCGAGATGGAGAGGGTCTACGACGAGGCGTTCAAGGGCAAGAACGTGCTGGTCAAAGCCTGGAAAGGCAAGAGCCGCCGTGAGGCCGAGGAACTCGACGTCGAGGAGGATGCCGAGACTATCATCAAGCTCCGCGAGGAGGTCGTAAAGACGGCCGGCGAGACCTTCACGCTCGCCAAAGACGAGATTGACAATATCAAGATCTTCTGCAACGCCGCCATGGACGGCTCCTCGAAAGCCGACGAACTCGACAAGCCGGACTTCCTCGTCTCTGACGCCTTGCAAGACGACGCATACGGGGCTGCGTGCCACATTACCGACTCAACGATAGACGGATGCCTCGCCATCCTCAGGATTGGCAGCGCCAACCTCTTCTTCCTCAAGTATTGCGGCTCTCGCGACGTGTCTATCAACGGGCTCACTGTCAACCCCGGCACCGTCTACCCCCTGCCGAGCGGCTCTTTCGTCAAGACGCCCCGCGGACTGCTCTATTACACTGACATAGCCGCGCGCCTCTCCAAGGAGACCAACGTGCAGAAGATTTCCTTCGAGGTCAATCACGTCTGGTTCCGTTTCAAGACAGGCGGCATAGGCCTCAGGGACATCAACATGTCCGAGGAGCAGGGCAAGCTCGTCGGCATAATGGGAGCTTCTGGCGCCGGCAAGACGACGCTGCTGAATGTGCTCTGCGGAAATGAGGCCCCGTCTGAGGGCGAGGTCCTCATTAACGGCCTTAACCTCCACACTCAGAAGGAGCAGCTCGAGGGCGTCATCGGACTCATACCTCAAGACGACCTCCTGATTGAGGAACTCACTGTATATCAGAACCTGTACTACAGCGCAAAGCTCTGTTTCAAGGAGCTCTCTGAGGATGAGATCAACGCAAAGGTCGACAAGACACTCAAGGATCTCGGACTCTATGAGCGCAAAGACCTCCAGGTTGGCTCCCCACTCAACAAGATGATATCGGGCGGGCAGCGCAAGAGGCTCAACATCGCCCTCGAGCTCATCAGGGAGCCGGGAGTCCTCTTCGTCGATGAGCCGACATCAGGCCTCTCCAGCCGCGACTCCGAGAACGTGATGAACTTGCTCAGGGAGCTCTCGCTCAAAGGCAAGCTCGTCTTCGTAGTCATCCACCAGCCCTCGTCGGACATCTATAAGATGTTCGACAAGATGTTCATTCTCGACACTGGAGGTTACCCCGTCTACTACGGCAACCCCACCGAGAGCATCATTCATTTCAAGACCGAGGATAACCAGACCAACGCCGACGTGGGCCAGTGCCCTACCTGCGGTAACGTCAATCCCGAACTCGTCTTCAACATTCTGGATGCCAGCGAGAAAGACGAGTACGGCAACACCACCAGCAGAAGGAAGAAGAGTGCCGAGGACTGGAACAAGATTTACAACGAGAAGATTCTGCCCAAGGTGCCAAGGGTCAAGACGGTCTCCGAGAAGCCGCCCAAGAGCCTTGACATTCCGGGCTGGTTCAAGCAGTTCTGGATCTACACGCAGAGGGACTTCTGGGCCAAGATCAGCAACACGCAATACATAGCCCTCAACATCCTCGAGGCCCCTGTGCTCGGCTTCATTCTCGCCTACCTCATCAGGTACATCGTTGACCCCGACTCCGACGTCTACGTGTTCCGCGAGAACGCCAACATACCCATTTACATCTTTATGGGGACTGTCGTGGCCATTTTCTTCGGACTTATCATAAGCGCCGAGGAGATTTTCAAGGACGCCAAGATTCTCAAACGCGAGAGGTTCCTCAACCTCAGCCGTTCTGCCTATCTGATGAGTAAGATTTTCATCCTTATGGGCATATCCGCCTTGCAGATGATTCTATTCGTCCTTGTCGGCAACTGGGAGATATCCTTCACGGGCATGAACTTCCAGTTTTGGCTCATGCTCTTCACCGTGGCCGTCTCTTCCGATATTCTTGGGCTCATCATATCGTCGACGTTCAACTCCATCGTCACCATCTACATCATGATCCCGCTCATCATGATCCCACAAATGGTGCTCGGCGGCGCGATGTTCACGTTCGACAAGTTGAACAAGGACATCTCGTCGGTCGACAAGGTGCCGCTCATAGCCGAGGTCATCCCGGCGCGCTACGCCTACGAGGGTCTCATCGTCTACCAGTACAAGAACAACGACTTCGAGAAGGCCTTTTTCGAAGATGAGCTGCTTGAGCATCAGGCCGACTTCAAGACTGTGTATTACCTGCCGAAGGTCAAGGACGTGCTCGACGCCGCACAGGCGGCGCGCAAGCAGCCGCAGATTGAGGACAGGGAGCAGTACCTCACCGATCTTGCCCTCGTGAGAAATGAACTCGGGAAGGAGACAAGGCGTGTGCCATCCATAAAGTTTGATGCGCTCGACAAGGTCAACGAGAGCGACTTCAACGACGCGGTCTACGAGGCGACGGAGGATTACATCCACGCCCTCGAGGATTTCTATCAAGCGCAGTTCATGAAGTCTAACGCTGCCCGAGAGCGCAAGATAAGCTATTACCTCGAGCATCAGAAGGAGGTGTATAACGCGCTCAAGAACAGGTGTTACAACGAGGCCGTGTCCGATGTCGTGACTAAGACGTTCGACAAGAATAAGATTCTCCGCGACGGGGACAGGCTCATCCAAATCAAGGACCCCATCTACCAGATGCCCGAGCCCGAAGGCCTCCTCCGGTTCCGGAGCCAGTTCTTCTCCCCCTATAAGTATCTCTTCGGGACTTATGTAGAGACTCTGTGGTTCAACATAATAGCCGTCTGGATTATATCCGCGATACTTTATGTCATCCTATATTATGACGTGACGCGCCGGGCGTTCGAGTGGGTCGGGGATCTTCATGTCGGCAGACGCTTGGCGCCCGCCGTGTCATGGCTCAAGGGCGTTGCCGCGAGGCTCCGTCGCAAGCCGTCAAAACAACAGTGACACCCTCGGCCGGGTCTAAAACGAATTTGTACATAAATACCTCAAGTGTATGCATACCCTTAATTGTGGAAACGCGTTAAAATTTGCCGCGGTGGCTATCGGCTCGTGCCTCTTGGCGGCCTGCGGCAATTCTTCAAGTAGCAACAGCGGACAGTTCGACGAGATCCCCGACAGCCTTCAGGGCGCGCCTCTTCAGCTATCTGAGAATGTCGTCAACGATATGATTCAGAACATCTCCTCGCCTGTCGAGATGGCCAACCAGATTCTCAAGAGCGGCGCCGCGTTCGACAAGTCTGTCCTCAATGACGCCGAGAAGATGAAGGACTACAACACCAGCTTCAAGCGCTCGCTCAATCTCGGCGCCTACAGCGCAGACCTCGGCTATGTCAACACGTTCAATAAGAACAGCGTCGTCGTCTCTTACCTCCTCGCCGTCAAGGAGCTCGCCGACGGGCTCAACGTGGGCCAGTTCCTCGATTTCAGCACCCTCAGCCGTCTGGCTAAGAACAGCACCAACCTCGACTCTCTCAAGCAGCTGTCCGTCTCAAGCTTCAACGAGATGGACAAGTACCTCCGTGAGCAGAAACGCTCCAACGTCTCAACTGCCATCGTGGCCGGAGCTTGGGTCGAGGGAATCTATATCACATGCAAGGTCATTGAGCAGACCCAGGATCCCGAGCTCATCAATAGGCTCGGCGAGCAGAAGGACATTGTGGGCATCCTGCTCATCATCCTCAACAACTACAGC
>CAKVCS010000007.1 GCA_934725785.1 uncultured Bacteroidales bacterium
TGGCACGACAGACCAGAGCTACGACATGACAGTCGGGGCCGACGGCAGCGCAATAATACCTATGGTGGGGCCCGTGAAAGTGGGGGGCCTGACACTGGCCGAGGCGCGCCGCTCAATCATCTCCAAGCTCAAAAAGATACACTCTGACTTGAACGGAACAGCTAAAGCGGCGGTGCGCATATCCAGCGCGAACCCCGTGACAGTAAGCGTAATGGGCGAGGCTCACTCGCCTGGCACGTTCACGGTCTCGGCAGCGTCGTCGTTATTCAACGTCCTGTACTTGAGCGGCGGCCCGAACATAAACGGCTCGTTCCGCGACGTGCAGCTCATCCGCGGCGGACGCGTCATAGCCCATCTTGACATCTACGACTTCCTGCTCAACGGCAAGAACGACGTCAACCCGCCGCTCGTCAACGGCGACATTGTCATGATACCTACCTACGCCAAGCGCGTGACCATATCGGGCGAGTTCAAGCGCAACGGACTCTTCGAGGCCAAGGAGGGCGAGACCGTGGCGGACATGATACGCTACGCCGGAGGGTTCACACCAGCCGCCATGACGGAGCACGTCGGGGTGTACAGAGTGGGGCGGTTCACGACTGAGTATAAAGACGTTTCAAACCCGGAGAGCGAAGTCGTGATAAACGGCGACAGAATAACATGCGGCAAGAAAAACACGACCCGAGTAGACAACTCCGTGCGCATAGAGGGCGCAGTGTTCGCGCCGGGGGTGTTCGAATATACCGACGGGCTTACCCTCAAAAGCTTGATAGACAAAGCTGGCGGACTGACTGAGAACGCCTTCCTGACCCGCGGTGTCATATCCCGATACAAAGAGGACTACACGCTCGAGGCAGTCAACTTCAACGTGGCTGAGGCCGCAAACGGCACGGCCGGCATCTCGCTGCGAGCCAACGACGTTGTGACCATCGCCTCCATTGACGACATGCGCGAGAAGCCTACCGTCACGATCGAAGGCAAGGTCTCGCACCCAGGCACGTACGACTACCGCGAGAACTTGACCATAGGGGACCTCGTGGTGCTGGCAGGGGGATTGCAGGAGTATGCCGCCCTGCCGAACGTCGAGGTTGTCCGACGGCTCGACAGGAAAGATATTGAGAGCCAGACCGACGAGGCTAAGCGGATAGAGACGGTGACCCTTACTCCCGACCTGTCCCTTGCCGACGGAGGCAACAATTTCAAGCTTGAGCCGTTTGACGAGGTGTACATACGCGAATATGCCGCGGCAAACATTGGCGGCAGCGTCGAGGTGTCAGGAGCGGTATTCGCCCCCGGATTTTACGGCCTTACAAACAACAAGATGCGCATATCGGAGCTGATGGGGCGTTGTGGCGGCTTCACCAGCTCGGCGGATGTGAAAGGCGTGAGGATATTCAGGAGGTTCAAGGTCTCCGACACCGAACGCGACATAAGGCTGCGTCTCAGCGCGCTGAAAGGCGACACCGCCACTTTCTTCATAAAGAACAACGGCAGCCAATATGAGTACGTGACGTTCGACATATCGAAAGCAATGGCGAACCCGGGGTCGGACTATGACGTTATATTGTGCGACGGCGACAGGGTCGAGGTGCCTCTGGCCTCGCAGACTGTACGCGTGTTCGGTCAGGTGCAGAACCCCTCGAACATGGTGTGGCACAAGCGGTGGCGCGCCGACGACTACATCGACGCCGTTGGCGGATTCGCCCCTCGCGCATACAAGCGCAAGACCTACGTCGTCCACGCCAACGGCGAGAGCGAGCGGGTTCGCCACATACTCTTCATCCGCCGTTACCCCAAGCTGCGCCCGGGCTCCGAGGTTATAGTGCCGATGAAGCCGGAGCGCAACATTGGGCTGCCCGCCATTGTGACAATGAGTTCGTCGATAGTATCAATGGCCGCGGTCATCGTGGCCCTTACAAAATAAACGGCACGACAAATGTTTGAGGAGCAGAGCAAAAAGGAAGAGAAGGAGAGGGACTTCGACATCGCGTGGCTTATAAGATACATATGGGCTAAGAGGCGACTGGTGTGCAAGGTTGTGGCGGTGACCGTAGTCATATCGGTCATTGCCTACTTCTGCCGCCAGAAGACGTACACTTGCACGGCTTCGGTGCTGCCTCTCTCAGCCAAGCCGACAGGATTGGGCGGACTTAGCTCGCTCGCAGGCCTCGCAGGCTTGTCGATGGAAGGATCGAGCAACAAGATAACGCCCGACCTCTTCAGCGAGGTGGCGCTTAGCACACCCTCGCTCATCGAAATAATGAACCAGCCGGTCACATGGGAAGACCCGGACACCATAGAGTCGCTCTACTCGCGCACCAAGCGCGACACCATACCCACCGTGGCGGGCTACATAGCCATGTTCACCATTAGGCTTCCTTTCACAATAAAAGACGCGTTGACCAAGAAGCCCGACGTGGTGGCGGAAATACCCAATGAGGATGGCGATGACGGCAAGATGCGCGCCATTGTGATAGACAAGGCCATGGAGCAGTGCATAAAAGACCTGCAGGAAAGGATATACGTTGAAGTGGACGACGAGGTGAACCTGGTGAGGGTAGAGTGCACAGCCGAGAACGCCAAGCAGAGCACCGAGCTGACGGCCGCCGTCCTGACGCGCATCCAGGAAGCCGTGACGGAGTTCTCGACAAAGAACGCTCGCAAGAACCTTAAGTTCGCCGAGGAGCAGTATGACCTGACATTCGCAGAGTTTGAGAAGAGACGAGACTTGTGGCTGAAGTATAAGGACAGCCACAGGTACGTGGTGGAGGAGCGGGCATCGGTTGAGTACAACAAGCTGTATGAGGACTACAACCTCGCATCCTCCCTCTTGGTGACAGTCCAGCAGCAGCTCGCCACGAACAAAATGGAGCTCGCGACGAACACGCCGGCGTTCTCGATAGTGGAGCCGATAGTCCAACCGACAAAGAAGACGTCGCCCAAGATGCTCTTGCACCTCATAGGCGGACTCTTCATAGGCCTTGTCATCTCAGTGGGCGGCCTGCTCGTAACGCTGGGCTACAAGCAGGTGTTCAAGCCTTCGGAATATGAAAGGATATTAGATATGTATGCCGGCGACATCAAATAGCGCCCCTACTCGCGCCTTGGGCGGCGAGCAAATCCGGGATTAAGAATTATCTTTGCCCGCATATTAATGCCAAGGAGGGGGGCGGCGCAACCAACGCCGAGACCCCGCGCCAGGGCATAACGAAATATAAAAAACAACACAACAAAAGCAGAAAATGGCAGAAGACGTTTTCAAAAAACTGGTTTCGCACTGCAAGGAATACGGCTTCGTGTTCCCGAGCAGCGAGATTTATGATGGCCTGGGCGCAGTGTATGACTACGGCCAGAATGGCGTCGAGATGAAGAACAACATCAAGAAGTACTGGTGGGACGCCATGGTCAAGCTGAACGACAACGTCGTCGGCATAGACTCGAGCATCTTCATGCACCCGACCATCTGGAAAGCGTCCGGACACGTCGACGCGTTCAACGACCCCCTCATCGACAACCGCGACAGCAAAAAGCGCTACCGCGCCGACGTCCTGATTGAGGACCAGATTGCCAAGTATGACGAGAAGATAGAGAAGGAGATTGCCAAGGCCCGCAAGAAATTCGGCGACGCGTTTGACGAAGGCAAGTTCCGCGAGACATCGGCTCACGTCAAGGAGCACCAGGCCAAGCGCGAGGCCCTGCACGAGCGCTACAAGAAGGCCATGAACAGCGGCGACCTCAACGAGCTCAAGCAGATAATACTCGACGAGGAGATTGTCTGCCCCATATCGGGTACAAAGAACTGGACGGACGTCCGCCAGTTCAACCTCATGTTCTCGACCGAGATGGGCAGCACGGCCGACGGCTCGATGAAGATATACCTCCGCCCGGAGACCGCCCAAGGCATCTTCGTCAACTTTTTGAACGTCCAGAAGACGGGACGCATGAAGGTGCCGTTCGGCATCGCCCAGATCGGCAAGGCGTTCCGCAACGAGATTGTGGCCCGCCAGTTTATCTTCCGCATGAGGGAGTTTGAGCAGATGGAGATGCAGTTCTTCATCCGCCCGGGCGAGGAGATGAAGTGGTTCAACTACTGGAAGCAATATCGCTTGAATTGGCACGAGGCCCTCGGCATGGGCGACGAGAACTACCAGTTCCACGACCATGAGAAGCTCGCCCACTACGCCAACGCGGCGACGGACATCGAGTTCCGCATGCCGTTCGGCTTCAAAGAGGTGGAGGGCATCCACAGCCGCACGGACTTCGACCTCGGCCAGCACCAGAAGTACTCGGGCAAGAAGATACAGTACTTCGACCCCGAGACGAACGAGAGCTACGTGCCATACGTCGTCGAGACATCCATCGGCGTGGACCGTATGTTCCTCTCCATCATGGCTGGCGCATACAAGGAGGAGGCCCTCGAGGGCGGAGACAGCCGCGTGGTGCTCAAGCTTCCGCCTGTGCTCTCACCCGTCAAGCTGGCGGTCCTGCCCCTCGTAAAGAAAGACGGAATGCCGGAGAAAGCTCACGAGATTGTCAATTCGCTCAAGCTGGCAATGAACGTCCAGTATGACGAGAAAGACTCCATCGGCAAGCGCTACCGCCGCCAGGACGCCATAGGCACTCCATATTGCGTGACGGTGGATGGCCAGACCCTGGAGGACAACACTGTGACCCTGCGCGACCGCGACACCATGGAGCAGCACCGCGTGAACATCTCGGAGCTGCACGACATAGTGTATAAGAAAGTCTCCGGCCACGAGCTCTTCGAGCGCCTCGTGAAGGTGCAGAGCGAGCTCAAGGCTCAGATGTAAGCCCGTTTATAAGGCGACGAGAGTTCCCGCCCCAGGCTCAGCCCTGAGGCGGGAATTGTCGTCTTGCTGACCAGGCGTGGCAGGCTATGACTAAAAAAACAACTTCGCCCAGACCGGGCGCAGCGGAACGTCACCGCGGGCCCAGACAAGTCACTTTCCGACCTATTTATACGGAATGATTTGTTAAACAGCAATTTAGGCTTTGAGACGCAGAAAGGAATGACTACATTGCGATGTTCAATTCACAGAGCTTACTAAACTCGTAACACATCAAAGCCTATGGAAAAGACATTCCCCACAAACGGGTGTTTCTCCCTCACCCCCCTGCCCTACGCGGCGTCGGCACTCGCACCGGCCATAAGCGAGGAGACCCTCATGCTGCACCACGGCAAACATCTGTCGACCTACGTGTCGAACCTCAACTCGGGCATTGCCGGAACACCGTGGGAGGGCATGGCCCTTGAGGACATCGTCGTCAACAGCAGCGGAACTCTCTTCAACAACGCGGGGCAGACCCTCAACCACAACCTATATTTCAGCCAGCTGAGGCCCGCACGCGAGGACAACGCCCCACAAGGCGAGACACTGAAGCTGATAAAACACCATTTCGGCTGCTTTGACGCCTTCCGCACCGAGTTTGAGAAGACGGCCATGTCAATCTTCGGATCGGGATGGGCTTGGCTCTCGGCCAACCAGGACGGACATCTGACACTGACGCGGGAGGCTGGCGCGGGCAACCCGTTGACTCACGGGCTGCGCCCTCTGCTCACCGCAGACGTGTGGGAACACGCCTACTACGTCGACTACCGCAACCGGCGCGCGGACTACCTCGCCTCGCTATGGAGCGTGGTGGACTGGGACGTCATAGAGGCCAGGCTGACAAGCAAGTAAACACCATTAAGATCGAAGCCCGCTCACCGTAAAAATTCGGTGGGCGGGCTTGTTGCTGCCCCTAAAAAGCTAACGCGCAGGGGCGTGAAAAGGCCCCGCACAACCATCAGAAAGGGAATGCGAGGCCAATGTTACCGTCAAGAACCGAGACGCTTAATAGTTCTCCTTGCGAATCTCAAAAAAGCTTTGCGGATGAGCGCACACGGGGCAGACCTCCGGAGCCTTTTTGCCGACCACGATATGGCCGCAGTTGCGGCACTGCCACACGCAATCGCCATCGCGCGAGAACACGACGGCGTCGTCAATGTTCTTGAGCAACTTGCGATAGCGCTCCTCGTGCTCGCGCTCAATCTTAGCGACGCCCCTCATCAGGCGCGCAATCTCCGTGAAGCCCTCCTCCTCGGCCTCGCGCGCCATGCGGTCGTACATGTCGGTCCACTCATGGTTCTCGCCATTGGCAGCGTCGAGGAGGTTTGCCGTAGTGGCTGGCACAGAGCCGCCCATCAGCTGCTTGAACCACAGCTTTGCGTGCTCCTTCTCGTTGGCCGCGGTCTCCTCAAAAATAGCCGCGATCTGCTCATATCCGTCCTTGCGTGCGCGGGAGGCGTAGTAAGAATACTTGTTGCGAGCCATAGACTCGCCCGCGAAAGCCTCCCAGAGGTTTCGCTCTGTTTTTGTTCCCTTAAGCTCTTTCATACGTGATGTGTTATAAAATTATGGTGCATATGCGCATGAGAGGTTGAAACGCCCCCCCACTCGCGCCTACTAATATAAGATTAACCGGCTGGCCTACCAAGTAAAATTTAGTATAATATGCTATTAAACATACACTTACACATCACACGGTAAAAAAACATGCACGACAATGCTCCAAGCCTCCCACATTATTTGGCAGACTCCGCCCTGCCGAGCCAGCAGAACAGCAGCACCGCGAAAGACATGGCCACAGCCGCCCCGGCCACCATCACCACACTCGTGCCCACGCGCATTCCGCCAAACGCCACAAGCGGACTCGCCACAGCCCCGGCGACAAAGTTCGACGCCCCGAAAACAGCACTCGCCGCCCCGGCATTGCCGCGCTCAGCATCGAGAGCTATAGACGTCGCGGCGGGCTGCATCAGCCCGAAGCCCGTAAGCGCCGCGGCGTAGCAGGCAAGCAGGGCGAGCAGAGGCGCATCCGCAAGCAGACACAAAGCGGCGAGGCATGACGCGCAAATAGCCAAAACACCACCGCAGAGCAAAGAAGAACGGAGATGACGGAACAGGCCGCAAAGCCCACTGCCCACACCAATCATAAACGCGTTGACCGCAAAGGCTACCGAATAGGCAAGGGGGCTGACTCCATAATCCTCCTGAAGGATAAAAGGAGAGGAGGCCAGATATGCGAAAAACATAAGAAAACTGCCAATCTCGAGCAGGACGGGGAAGAGGTATAGAGGATTGCGGAAAACGCGGAAAAGGTTCGCATAGGCGTGAAGAAGGCCACCGCGCTGCCGGCGCCCCTCGTCAAGGCTCTCGGAAAGGAAACAAGAGCATGCAAAAAGCACGACCCCAACCATAAGCAGCACGGCAAAGATGCCGCGCCACCCCGTGACGGACATAAGCACACCGCCGATGACTGGCGCAGAAACTGGCGCAACGCCATTAATAGCCGCCAGGACAGCCATAAACTTGGCAAGATCCTCGCCCGAGTACATATCGGTAGACATACTCTTGCTCAACACGATGCCGCCAGCGCCACCAAACCCTTGGAACACACGCAACACATTGAGCGTGTATACGTCGGGCGCAAAAAGGCATGCCACAGAGGCCACTATAAAAATGGCGAGGGAGGCGAGAAGCGGCTTGCGGCGGCCATACTTGTCGCTGAGCGGGCCGATAAGCAGCTGGCCGAGGGCGAGACCAAGCATGCCCATAGTGATGGAGAGTGAGACGAGTTGAGGCGACGTGCGCAAATCAATCGCCATGGCTGGCATAGCAGGCAAATAGAAATCAGTGACAAACGGGCCGAATGCCGTAAGGAAACCAAGGGTGAGATAGAGGAACACCGCTCGCTTTGTGAGGCGCATATGATAATGAGAATTATTTGTAGCCAAAGTCGAAAGCCCGCAACAGAACACGCCCACCCTTACACGCCGACAACAGGCAAAAACCGCGCAGTAACAGAAAAGGCGGCAAAGCGTGCCACCCCGCACATGGGCGGGCGAATCAGCTGGCAAGAGAGGCGGGCAAAAAAAAAGCGTCCCAAAAAATTGGAACGCTTTACCAAGTCGAGGTCGGTGGCGGATTCGAACCGCCGTGGACGGTTTTGCAGACCGTAGACTAAGCCACTCATCCAACCGACCATCAGTTGCTTCGTCTTAGCGAGTACAAAGGTAGAGTTTTTTTCCTAATTGGCAAGGGCTGGCGCAATAAAAAAGAGGCCCGCCAGGCATAAAGCTCAGCGGACCTCCTTTTAAAATAATATTCACAGGCAGTTACAGTCGTGCTTTACTTGGCCTTTGCCCAACTGTCCTTTAGCCCCACGGTCTTGTTGAAGACTGGATGCCCCGCAACAGCTGAGTCGGGATCAACGTTGAAATACCCGATGCGCTGGAACTGCAGGTATGAGAGCGGCTTTTGACCGGCGGCAAACTCCTCGACATAGCACTCCTTGAGTACGTGCAGCGAGTCGGGGTTGATAATCTGTTTCATAGCCTCGACCGGCTCGCACTTCTGCTCGTCGATTATTGCCGCCATCTCGTCTCGCGGATTCTCGACTTTCCACAGCCTGTCGTAGAGCCTCACCTCGGCCTTTACGCAGTGGTCCGCGCTGAGCCAATGGAGCGTACCCTTCACCTTACGGTCCGCGCCAGGCAGACCGCTGCGGCTCTCGGGGTCATATTCGCAATAGACCTCCTCAACCTCGCCCTTGTCGTTCTTCTTGCACCCCGTGCATTTCACTATGTAGGCATTCTTGAGGCGAACTTCGCCGCCAGGCGTCATGCGGAAGAACTTCTTGGGCGCATCCTCCATAAAGTCGTCGCGCTCCATCCACAGCGTCCGGCTGAATGCAATCTTGTGCCCTCCCTCCTCGGGAGCCTCGGGATTGTTCTGCGCGTCCATCATCTCCACCTGCCCCTCGGGGTAGTTGGTGACGACGAGCTTGACGGGGTTGAGCACGGCCGAGACCCGGGTGGCGCGCTTATTGAGGTCGTCCCGCACCGCGCTCTCAAGGAGCGAGAACTCGTTGAGCGCGTCGAACGTCGTGTAGCCTATCTTGTCAATGAAGTTTATTATTGACTGTGGGCTATAGCCGCGTCGGCGGAAGGCGCAAATGGTCGGCATGCGGGGGTCGTCCCATCCGGAGACGAGCCCGTTCTTAACGAGGGCGAGCAGGTTCCTTTTGCTCATCAGCGTGTAGCTGAGGTTGAGCTTGTTGAACTCAGTCTGTCGCGGGCGGTTGTCCTCAAGGTCTTCGCCCCTGGTCTGCTTAATCCAGTCGACGAAGAGGTCGTAGAGCGGGCGGTGCACCACGAACTCGAGCGTGCAGAGCGAGTGCGTCACCCCTTCGAAATAGTCACTCTGCCCATGGGCGAAGTCGTACATCGGGTACGCGTTCCACTTATTGCCAGTGCGGATGTGCGGGACGTTGAGCACACGGTAGATGATTGGGTCGCGGAAGTGCATATTGGGGTTTGCCATGTCGATTTTGGCTCGCAGAACCATCTTCCCTGGCTCCATTCGCCCGCTGTTCATCTCGTTGAAGAGGGCGAGGCTCTCCTCCACGGGGCGGTTGCGGAATAGGCTCTCGACACCCGGCTGGGTGGGCGTGCCCTTCTGCTCGGCAATCTGCTCGGCGGTCTGCTCGTCGACATACGCGCGGCCCTGCTTTATGAGTTCGACTGCAAAGTCCCACAACTGTTGGAAATAGTCCGACGCATAGAAGATCCTGCCCCACTTGAAGCCGAGCCACTCGATGTCCTGCTTTATGGACTCAATGTACTCGGTCCCCTCCTTTATTGGGTTGGTGTCGTCGAAGCGGAGGTTGCAGACCCCGCCATACTTTTGCGCGACGCCAAAGTCGAGCGCAATTGCCTTTGCGTGACCTATGTGCAAATAGCCATTGGGCTCTGGCGGGAAACGGGTTTGCACCCTTCCCCCATTCTTTCCGGCCTTGAGGTCTGCCTCAATCTTCTGGATGATGAAATTGCCCTGACTCTCGTTCTTCTCGGAGGGCTCGGTATTGTTAGCGTTCATCTACAAATCCAAGTTAGGTTACTATCCCAAAGTTAGTCAGAAAATTCGTATCTTGGCAACAGGACGAGCCGCGGACACGGCGAAACCGCACAAAACGGCCATCAATGTTAATTACTACACAATGAAGATGACAATAGAGATCCGCGGGCTGCGGATTTACTCACACCACGGCTGCTATGAAGAGGAGCGCCGCGTCGGCACAACGTTCGTCATTGACGCGGACCTGGAGGTCGACGCGACCCGCCCCGCCTCGACCGACGACGTGGCGGACGCGTTAAACTACGTCGAGGCATGCGAGGCCATAGCCGGCGTCATGAGAAGGGAGCATCACCTGCTCGAGGCTCTCGCAGCGGACATGGCGGAGGTGCTCAGGTCCGGCTTTGCCAGCAAAGGCCTGGCGGGCGGATGGGTCAAAATATCAAAACTAAGCCCGCCAATAGGCATGGAGATGGCATCCGTGGCGGTAAAGGCGGACATATAGTTCGGCGGAAAGGGGAAATCGGAGGAAGGCGCGCCCCCGGCAGAGGCCGGGAGCGCGCCTTAAACATTTTCGCCCGCAGAGTTCACAGCACTGCCGCGGGGGCGGGCGCCCTTATGGTCAAGGTCTACTTGGAGTCTTCGCCCGCTATGCGGCTCAGCTCGCCGCGGAAAAAGATTATCAGACAGGCTATGCCGACGCATATGGCAGAGTCCGCAACGTTGAAGACGGGACTGAAGAAGAGAAACGACCGGCCTCCGCAGAATGGCAGGAAGTCGGGGTAATGCCCGCTGAAGATAGGGAAGAAGAGCATATCGACCACCTTGCCGTGAAGCCAAGGGCCGTATCCACCCCCATCGGGGAAGAGGGTGGCCACCTGACCCCACGACGAGTCGAAAATGACGCCATAGAACACAGAGTCTATAATGTTGCCGACCGCCCCCGCGAAGACGAGGGCCACGCAAGCCACGTAGCCCGCCGCCTCCTTGCCGGCACGGCACAGCTTGACGAGATACCACCCAATTACGCCAATGGCGACGAGGCGGAAAAGAGACAGCGCCATCTTGCCCCAGCTGTCGCCCGAGAGCTGCATGCCAAAGGCCATGCCGTTGTTCTCGACAAAATGGAGGCGGAACCAGTCTCCCAGGACCTTAACCTCCTCGCCGAGCTCGAAATGGGTCTTTATGTAGAACTTTGACGCTTGGTCGACTATCAGGACCGCCGCTATTACGAAAATGGCAATTTTTGAATTCCGTGTCAAAATATCAGTGCGTTTTTGCTATGTTGAACCATGGCGAGGCTCAGCCCGCCGGAGAAGCGCGTTGGCATTCACCCGAGTTCGCTAAGAGCCTTCGGCCTATTTGCCCCTGCCCTTCTCTTTGGCCTCGATGGATAGAGTCGCGTGAGGCACGGCGCGGAGCCTCTCTTTGGGGATGAGCTTGCCGGTCTCCCTGCAGATGCCATACGTCTTGTTCTCAATACGCACGAGGGCGGCCTGCAGGTTCGAGATGAACTTCTGCTGCCTCTCCGCCATGCGGCAAGCCTCCTCTTTTGTCAGCAGGCTCTGCCCTTCCTCGAGCGCGTGGAACGTAGGCGAGGTGTCTTGAGTGTCGTTAACATCCCCGTGTGTTATTTCATTACGGTATACCTCGAAATCGCGCTTAGCCTTCTCAAGTTTCTCGAGGATAATCTCCTTGAACTCCTGGAGTTCCTCATCGGAGTAACGAGTTTTTTCGGCCATGACAAATTAATGTATTATGGTATTGGTTGAGGGGCCACCATCGTCAGAGGTTGGGGAGGGCGCCATCTGCGCGGGCCATTAGTTTGGGTTGATTAGCTCGGATAGTTGAAATTGCGCCCGCGGGTGTTAAATCCCGTGGGCGCAAGGTCTTATACTTTCTGAACCGCCACAAGGAGCGTCAGGCTGTCATCGAGCTCGACGCTCACCGCGGTGTCGGGCGATACTCCCGGGTCGACCGAGACGGATGTCGCGAGGGTCTGGGACGCGATGTACGCGGCGTAGTCGCGTACGGCCTCGTCGGTCTGAGCGCAGGGCTGGATGCTGACCTTGATTTTGTCGGTCACATCGAAACCGGAGTCCTTGCGGATGTTCTGTATGCGGTTGATGAACTCGCGGGCTATGCCCTCCTTTCGCAGCTCGGGGGTGACCTCGATGTCGAGAGCTACGGTCAGGCTGCCGTCGTTGGCGACGAGCCATCCCGGGATATCCTCGGAAATGACTTCGGCGTCGCCAGCCTCGATGGAGACGGACTGTCCTGCCACCGTGAGAGGGAACGAGCCATTCTTCTCGAACTGGGCGATGTCGTGGGTAGTCATCTTGGCCATTTCGGCGGCTATGCCTTTCATGAGCTTGCCATACTTGGGGCCGAGAGCCTTGAAGTTGGGCTTAATCCTCTTCTTGAGCACGCCGTCGTCCTCAGTCACGAATTGGAGCTCCTTGACGTTGACCTCCGTGAGGATGAGATTCTTGATAGACTCGACCTGAGCCTTGAACGCCTCGTCGGAAGCCGGGATCATAATCTTGGCGAGCGGCTGGCGCACCTTGATGTTGACCTTTCGGCGGAGAGCGAGAATCATGGACGAGAGGCTCTGGGCATAGCCCATTCTCTCCTCGAGCGGCTTGTCGACGAGGTTGGGGTCGGAGGCTGGCCACTCGGCAAGGTGGACGGTCTTGGACTTGTCGCCCACGAGGTCGCGGTAAATCCGGTCTGTGATGAACGGCGCAATTGGCGCGGCCATCACA
This sequence comes from uncultured Bacteroidales bacterium, assembly GCA_934725785.1. Classification (GTDB taxonomy): domain Bacteria; phylum Bacteroidota; class Bacteroidia; order Bacteroidales; family Marinilabiliaceae; genus W3P20-009. The sequence goes on from CAKVCS010000007.1 coordinate 12,683, forward strand.
GAGACTTTCTTGAGGCACTCGAAGAGGGTCTGGTAGGCCGCGAGCTTGTCGGAGTCCATCGTCCCGCCCCAGAAACGCTTGCGGTTGAGGCGTACGTACCAGTTGGAGAGGTTCTCCATGACGAAGTCCTGAATGGCGCGGCCTGCCCTGGTGGGCTCGTAGCTCTCCATGGCATCGGAGACCTCGGCCACGAGGGTGTTGAGGAGGGATATTATCCACCTGTCAATCTCGGGTCGCTCGGACACGGGGACATGCGGCTCATCGCCCGTGAAGCCGTCGATGTTGGCGTAGAGGGCGAAGAAAGAGTATGTGTTATAGAGTGTGCCGAAGAACTTGCGGCGGACTTCGTCAACTCCCGCCACATCGAACTTGAGGTTGTCCCATGGCTGGGCGTTGGTAATCATGTACCAGCGCAGCGGGTCGGGCCCGTATTTCTCAATGACCTCGAACGGGTCGATGGCGTTGCCGAGGCGCTTGCTCATCTTGTTGCCGTTCTTGTCGAGGACGAGGCCGTTCGAAATGACATTCTTGAAAGCCACGCTGTCGAAGCACATGGTGGCTATGGCGTGGAGCGTGAAGAACCACCCTCGGGTCTGATCCACGCCCTCGGCGATGAAGTCGGCGGGGAACATGTCGGACGGTTTGGCATTACCGCCCTCCGGGAAGAGGTCTTTATGCTCAAACGGGTAGTGCTGCTGGGCGTAGGGCATCGAGCCGCTGTCGAACCAGACGTCGACGAGGTCGGGTTCGCGGCGCATTGGCTTGCCGCTCTTGGATACGAGGACTACGCCATCGATGTAAGGGCGGTGGAGGTCGATATTCTCGGGGGCGTAATTGGACGCCGAGAAGTCGCCCACCTTGAACTTCTTGTAGGGGTTCTCTGTCATGACCCCTGCCTTGACGGCCTTGTCAATCTCGGCCATAAGCTCCTCCATCGAGCCTATGCATGTCTCCTCCTTGCCGTCCTCGGTGCGCCATATGGGCAGCGGGGTGCCCCAGAACCTTGAGCGGCTGAGGTTCCAGTCCTGGAGGTTCTCGAGCCAGTTGCCGAATCGGCCGGAACCCGTGTATGACGGTTTCCAGTTTATGGTGTTGTTGAGCTCTATGAGACGATCCTTGACAGCCGTGGTCTTGATGAACCACGAGTCGAGCGGATAGTAGAGGACGGGCTTGTCCGTACGCCAGCAGTGTGGGTAGCTGTGGACGTGCTTGGCTATCTTGAAGCACTTGTTCTCGGCCTTGAGCTTCATGCAGATGTCAAGGTCGAGCGTAGGCGCGTCGGCTGGCAGGGAGTCGTCGTAGGCGTTCTTGACGAAGCGTCCGGCGAACTCGCCATAGGCATTGGCGTCGATGAAATTGGCGACGTATTCGGGGTCAAGCTCGTCAATTGTCGCGAAGCGTCCCCGCTTGTCGACCATGGGCATCTGCTTGCCGTCTTTGTCGATGAACATGAGGGGGACGATTCCGTAGTTGCGGGCCACGCGGGCGTCGTCGGCGCCGAAGTTAGGGGCGATGTGCACAATGCCCGTACCGTCGGACGTGGTGACGTAGTCGCCCGAGATGACCTCAAAAGCCTTGCCGTCGGGCTTGGCGAACGGGAGGAGCTGCTCGTACTTGATGCCGATGAGCTCCTTGCCCGCGAACTCGGCAAGTACGGAGAATGGGATTTTCTTGTTGCCCGGCTTGTAGTCTTCAAAGCCATGGTCTTGCATCTCCATGTCGAAATAGGAAGGCACAAGATCTTTGGCTATCATCACGACCTCGGGTGTTCCGCTATATGGGTTGAAAGTCTTGACGAACTGGTATACAATCTTCTCGCCGACGCAGAGCGCGGTGTTGGAGGGGAGAGTCCAAGGCGTGGTGGTCCATGCGAGGAAGAAGACTGGAAGCCCGGCCGCGAGGGAGTACAGGTTCTCGCTCTTAGAATCTCGGACGATGGCGAACTGGGCCGTGACGGTCGTGTCCTTGACGTCGCGGTAGCATCCGGGCTGGTTCAGCTCATGGCTGGAGAGACCGGTGCCGGCAGCGGGCGAATAGGGTTGGATGGTGTAGCCCTTGTAGAGCAACCCCTTGTCGTAGAGTCGCTTGAGGAGCCACCAGAGGCTCTCTATGTAACGATTGTCGTAGGTGATGTAGGGGTCGGCCATGTCGACCCAGTAGCCCATCTTGTCAGTGAGGTCGGCCCAGAGGTCGATGTATTTCATGACCTCCTTGCGGCACGCGGCATTGTACTCGTCGACGGAGATTTTGCCGCCGATGTCCTCCTTGGTTATGCCGAGCATCTTCTCGACGCCGAGCTCAACGGGAAGCCCGTGGGTGTCCCATCCCGCCTTGCGCTCGACCCTGAAGCCCTTCTGCGTCTTGTATCGGCAGAAGGCGTCCTTGATTGTGCGGGCCATTACATGGTGGATGCCAGGTTTCCCATTTGCCGAAGGGGGGCCGTCGTAGAATACGAAATTAGGATGGCCTTCGCGCTCTTTCAGGCAGTTGCGGAACGCGTCCTCTCGCTTCCACTGCTCGAGGATCTCTTTGCTGGCCTGCGTAAGGTCCAGGCCTTTGTATTCGGCAAATCTCTTGCTCATTGTTATTTATGGGTTGAACGCCCTGACGAGTGCGAGTTGGCGGCAGTGCGCCACGGGCTACAAGCGCCCACGCTTCAAGGGCGTGCGAATTTAGCAAAAAAAAGGCAGTTTGTCAACGGAGCGAGGCGTGGCCTAGGTCAGCCCCTGCGCCCTCCGAAGAAAAGCCTCACAATCTGCGCAGCCTCGGCCTGGCACACGCCTTGCGAGACCTTGGTCTTGGGGTGCAGCGGCGACGGCGACAGCCTGGCATACCCTCGCTTGGGGTCGGCCGCCCCGTAGACTATACGGCCAATCTGCGCCCACGCGAGAGCCCCAGCGCACATGACGCACGGCTCGAGGGTGACGTAGAGCGTGCAGTCGTTGAGATACTTTGCTCCGAGACGGCTGGCGGCGGCCGTGATGGCTATTATCTCGGCGTGGGCTGTCACATCCCTGAGCCGCTCGGTCTCATTGTGCCCACGCCCGACCACCAAGCCTTGGCAAACGACGACGGCGCCGACCGGAATCTCTCCCTCGGACTCGGCAATCCGCGCCTCCTTGATGGCCTCGGCCATCCATCTCTCGTCAGGATCGACCATTTGTCTACTTGCGGCGGCCAGACTTGTTGCGCCCGTATTTGCGAGCGTAGGCGTCCGGCGTAAAGTCCTTGAGCGAGAAGTCGACGTGGATGTCCCAGTTCTGTCGCACGGTGACTTTCTGCATGTAATATATGATCCGCTCAGGCTGACGGCCAGCGGCGAAGTCGCCCGTCGTCCACTTGCCGTCGCGGTTGTCGTCAATCAAGACGCGTATCATGTAGTCGGACGGCTTGAGGTATTTGAACCCTGCCTTACCGCCTGGTTTCAAGTAATTCTGCCTTACGACGTTTCCCTTGGAGTCGGTTATTTGCAGGAGCGCGTTGGCGGGGACGGAGTCCACGTCGATGTAGAGCACCCCGTACTTGTCGAGCGTGGTGACCTTGACGGACTGTGACAGGGGGCCGTTCCACTTACCGTAGATGTCGAAGACGGAGGCCGAGTCGATGTCGAGACGGTACTCCGCCCCGGGCTCCCATTTTACTTTAAGAGCCTTGCGGCAGATGTCTACAGTGTCATTAATGGCGGTGAACGCCAATGGCTTGTAGACGGTGTCGACCTTGACCGAGAGGCGGACGGAATCCCAATCGAAGCGCGCGAAAGGCGTGGGCGAGAATATGGAGAGCTCGCCATAGGGTGCGACAGTGGCGGAGGCTTTGATCTTGAGGAAATCCACCTTCGGCTTGTCGTCAGCCTCTTTCTTCCTTCTTCTCCGCCGTCCCGAGTCTGCATCCTTGGCCTTGCGCTCGAAGTGCCACTCCTTGAGAGTGTCGATGTGATCGACAAGGGCGCCGAGCGAGTCCTTTACAAGATAGTCCACGGCGAGGACCACCGAGTCGCGTTTCCATATGGTAGTGTCGGTCATCCACACTACGATGGTGTCGTTGGTCGGGCTGAACTGGTTGACAGAGAGGCCATGCTCGCCCTCGTGCCCGACGAACGTAATGCGCGGGCGTCGCGCCATAGGCTTGTTGAGGATAAGCTTGATTTTGTTTCTCTCCTTGCGCTCGTCTACACTTATGTACTGGTCATACCTGTCCTCGTCGAAAGCGAAGAGGACGAGCGAGTCGGGCGTATAAGTCAGCGTGTCGCGCTGGACAGGCTCGTAGAAGAAGTGTATGGTGTCGTTGACGACGTATGTGGAGTCGGTCTTGACGCTGTCCGCCACCTGTCGGATCTCCCACGAGGGGGCGACGTGCGTGCCTAGCCAGGCGATTTTCTCGCCAGGCTGGTCGAAAAGGAAGTTCCTGTTCTGGTCATCGAGCGCATAGACATCGTACTCTCGGCCGGCCGGCACGTTCTTTATGGCGAAGCGGCCGCTGGCGTCGGTCTTGGCTACGCGTATGGGCGTGACTCGGGTGAATGCGGTGTCCGTCATGTTCTGATGGAGCAGGACGTAGATGCCCTCGACGGGCATTATGGTCTGCGCGTCGTAGACGTTGCCCGAGATCATCATGGAGTCGGAGCTTTCGCCCGTGGAGAACGTGAAGGAGAAGTTCTGATATATGTTGCCCTCGTTGAGGTCCGATAGGCAGTCGGCGAAGTCGAGGGTGTATGTGGTGGCGGGGAGTAGCACCTCGTCGTCGTCGAAAGTCACCTTGACCTGCTTGCCGTGGGCCTCGACCCTTGGCTTCTTGGCCGCGGGCGGGCTCATGACGAACTTTTTGTCGGCGTCTTTGAGCTGCACGTTCTCGTCGAACGATATTGTGACGGCCTTGCCGTTGAACCCTGTAGCCCCTGCGGCTGGCGTTGACGCTACCATGACGGGCGGCCGGCGGTCTCGCGGGCCGCCCGACGGGGTGCCGGGGTTTGCGCAGCCCCAAGCGAGGGCGGCGAGGGCGCAGCAAGGCGCCGCAAGGCGGCAGACGTGCCGTGATATGCTTTGGAGTCTCAAAAGGATAAGCTTTTTAAAACTCCCGCGAAGATAGGTAAAAAGATTAGGCAAACTGGCACTGGGATCCCCCGCGCAGGGCGGAAATGATGCGCCGCGCGAGGTGGAAAGCCAACTTCGGCGGGACTGCATTCCCAATCATCTTATAACCAAGATTTAAATCGCGATACAACAGCTCATAAGAGTCAGGGAAACTTTGCACTCTTGCCGCCTCTCTAACCGTCAGCCTCCTGTACAAGTGTTCGCTGCCTGGCGCAAAAGCGAACCTGTCATTTCCAACCTTAACCATCCTTGGAGCTTGAGGATGAAGTTGGCACTGACGACCACTGGCCTGCACAGTGAAAGCGGGCTCGTCCCATGTCCTAACCCTGTTTCTTGACATAAAAATCGGAGAAAATGAGCCGACAAAGAACTCGTGGTTGGGCACGGCGCATATGCTTCCATTAGTCTTATTCCTTTCGAGAGCAGGAATGGCGTTCCCCCTCAAATCCCATATAGCGTCTTTCAACGTTGGCTTGAGAGACAAAGGTGTCGGATATTCGAAACGGCCTATGCCTAAATCTTTACGGAATCCCACATAAAACACACGTTCTCTGTCTTCTGGCACGTCATAATCATTTGCATTGAGCATCTTAAGATTCACGTCGTAGCCCACATTGCGGAACATCCCAATAAAAGATTCCACGGCAGGCCTATTTCTCTGCGACAGCATGCCCGAAACATTCTCCGCGACAAAAAAACATGGCTGCTTGTCTTTAAGAATCCTTATGTAATCAAAAAACAGTCGTCCACGAGCGTCGTCCAACCCGCGGCGAGCGCCACCCTCGCTCCATGACTGGCAAGGCGGCCCCCCGATGATACCCGTAACCCCATCAGGGAACGCAGATGAATTTATACTCCTTATGTCGCCCTCAATGAGCTCAACATTGGGATGATTCGCTTTATACGTCTGACAGATAAGCGGATCAAACTCGTTTGCCGCAACGGTACAAAAACCAGCCATCTGAAACCCAAGGTCAAGACCGCCTGCGCCTGAGAAAAGACTAATCAATTTCATCTTCTTGAAACATGTATTGGGTGAAAATAACAGGCGGATTACCGACAAGTCTGATATCAAACTTCAGCGATGGGCAGACTTTCTTCTCTGCATTGTGAATGCGGAATGAGACCTCCCAACCTCCGTCAAGAATCAAATTAAGCGTGTTGTAAGACCCGTCTTTCAGCCTAAACTCCACGATGCGTTCAGGAGCTTTAAGCACGGGGCAACGGTATCTCGCCTTAGCTCCCCTATAGGTCAAATTCAAACGCCCGTCAACATTGAATGCTTTGATGACTACGGTCTTTGATGTATCATTCTTGATAACTTTATAAAAATCATAGCGACCAATCAAATACTTAACAAGAAGCTTAGGCACACCTTCATACTCGTCGCAGATCCTCATCACTTCATCCCTAAACGCCTTTAACAAAGGTAGATACACGCGAC
>CAKVCS010000008.1 GCA_934725785.1 uncultured Bacteroidales bacterium
CGTGGCCGGCCGCGAGCTCTGGCTCGGCGGCATCCGCATCCCTCATACGCTGGGCCTCTTGGGTCACAGCGATGCCGACGTGCTCATACACGCCATCTGCGACGCCCTCCTCGGCGCCGCCAACATGCGCGACATAGGCTTCCACTTCCCGGACAACAGCGACGAGTTCAAGGGCATAGACAGCAAGCTGCTGCTCGCGAAGACTGTCGATATCATAGCCTCCAAGGGCTACACCATCGGCAACGTCGACTGCACCATCGCATTGCAGCGGCCAAAGCTTATGCCACTCATACCGCTCATGGAGCAGACGTTGGCGCAGGTGATGGGGGTCGACGACGACTGCGTGTCCGTCAAAGCCTCCACCACCGAGAAACTCGGATTCGAGGGGCGTGGCGAGGGCGGTACAGCCTATGCGGTAGCACTTGTACAAAAAGATTGATGCGCGGGTAACAGTTTTTCCACTTTTTCCGTAAATAGGTGCGAATGAATTTTTACCTTTGTGGCTCAAAGGCCCGCTTCCTTTCCCGGGCTTCGCTAAACTCCGAATTATGAAGTTGTCAACTATGATACATCAAGTCAGCAAGTTCGCTCTCTGTTCAGCTGCTCTCGCAGTCTCGCTGACCCTCTTGACCTCCTGCTTCGGCAGTAAGTCTGGTGGGCGCTCGGGCGATCGTTCGACTGCCACCGGGTGGCTCTACAACGACCCGACCTACGGTGGGTATGAGTACACATCCGGCTATGAGCAGGAGACCGGCCCCGGCCTCGTGTTTATTGAGGGCGGCACGTTCGTCATGGGTCGCGTGGAGCAGGATGTCATGTTCAGCAATAATGCCACCCCGCGCCGCACCACTGTCACCTCCTTCTATATGGATCAGTATGAGGTGAGCAACGCGAACTACCGCGAGTGGCTTTACTGGATTAATAAGGTGTTCCGCGAGAACAGGTTCGTCTATCAAGACGCGCTGCCCGACACCCTCGTTTGGCGTCGACCGCTCGCGTATAACGAGCCGTATGTCGAGAACTACCTCCGCCACCCGGCCTACGCCGATTACCCTGTCGTGGGCGTGAACTGGGAGCAGGCTAACAAATATTGCTCTTGGCGTACCGACCGTGTCAACGAGAACATCCTCTACCAGAAGGGTATCATAGAGCTCACCGTCAACGACCAGAATGAGCGAGACAACTTCAACACCGAGGCCTACCTCTGCGGGCAGGTCGAGGTTACCGATGGCGAGAAGCCGATGGAGGATCTCGGCAACGAGGGTCAGACTCGCCGCGTACGTCGCGACGACGGCATACTCCTGCCCAAGTACGAGCTTCCGACCGAGGCTCAGTGGGAGTTCGCAGCGCTCGGACTCATTGGCAACACCAACGACGAGCGTATGACCGACAGGCGCATTTACCCGTGGAACTCCCACGTGGTGCGTAATCCTGATGATGCCAACCGAGGCCGTATGATGGCCAACTTTGTCCGCGGCAACGGCGACTATATGGGCACTGCGGGCAACCTGAACGATAAGGGCGACATCACGGTCCCGGTCGATTCTTATTGGCCCAACGACTATGGCCTTTATTGCATGGCTGGTAATGTTAACGAGTGGGTCCGTGACGTCTATCGTCCACTTACGTTCGAAGATGCCGACGAGCTCAACCCCTTCCGTGGCAACGAGTTCAAACACCTTGTGGTTGATGAGACCGGTGTGCCTGTTGAGAAAGACTCTATCGGACACCTCCGCGAGGAGTACGATAAGGCGGAGGACATCGTAAGCCGCTGGAACTATCGCGACGCATACGCCATCAACTACCTCGATGGTGACAGCCATACCAACTCAGTCCTCGGTGGCGACTGGTCTACTTCTAATGCCGGCACTGATGATATGTACGGCGGCATACCTCAGGCAGTTGAGGGAGGTGGCGATGAGTTCCGTTCGCAAGATGCGACCAAGAACCTCGGCAACCTTATCACGGATCATATGCGAGTCTATAAAGGTGGCGGATGGCGCGACCGCGCGTACTGGCTCAGCCCGGGCACACGCCGTTGGCTCGACCAGAAGGAGAGCCGTGACGACATAGGCTTCCGTTGCGCAATGGTCCGCGTCGGCTCGCCCGAGGAGAACGGAAAGAGCCAGCAGAGATAGCCTTCTTAGTCTCGGAGAATTTCAAAGATATGAGCCTCAGCACCCTACGGGGGGCTGAGGCTTTTGCTTGTGTGGTCTAACAATGTGGTCTAACAATGTGGTCTAACAAATTGTGCGGAATGTCCGCTTGCGTACTTTTTGCTAATTGCCATATATCAGAGTCTTATGAGCGAGGGGCTGAAGAGGTATGAAGGGAAAGAACTACTTCCTCTTGAGAGCCACAACTCTGCGGACTTGCGGAGTGGCCGCATCGGTGATATAGACATAGTCAACAATGACGGGTCTTCATTTGAAGCCGTTGAAGTGAAGCTCGGAATAGCAATAACTGCGCAAATTGCGGAAAGGGCGAAAGAGAAGATATTGCGTTCATCCGCGTCGCGCTATTATATTTTGTCTACCGCTCCCGTTGGCGAGTCGGAAAAACCTCGTGTGGACGAAATAATTCGTCAGGTTGCAAATGTGCATGGCTGTCAGCTTATTGTAAACGGAATTGTTCCGACTCTCAAATATTATCTCAGGCTGTTGGACTCGACTGTTTCATTCTTGGCCATCTATGCGAGTCTCGTCTTCTCCGACGAGTCGATAAAATATGAGCGCCGCGAGAGGTGGAACGAACTCGTCTCTGGCCGTGAGTGAGTGTCGTAAGGCTCAGTCGTTTAAGTTTTAGCCTTTTAACTTTCAATTCTCAACCCGATTCGCTAACTTTGTGTCCGAAATGTGACTCCTAAGAAAGGTTGCGTGGCGCCTGAACTCCCGCCACCGGACGGTAGAAAGCAGTTTCGAAACTCTTAAATAATAATCAAACAAAATGAAGCAAGGTATCCATCCTGAGAACTACAGGCCTGTAGCTTTCACGGACATGTCCAACAACGAGACCTTCATCGTACGCTCTGCTGCCAACACGAAGGACACCATTGAGATTGATGGCGAGACCTATCCGCAGGTGAAGCTCGAAATCTCCAGCAGCTCTCACCCCTTCTACACTGGCAAGATGAAGCTCGTCGACACCGCCGGCCGTGTCGATAAGTTCATGAACCGTTACTCTAAGCACTTCGAGAACAGGAAGAAGTAATCCTTCTCGCCCTTGTCTCTCGATAGTATGGGCGACGCTCCGCGCGTGGGCGCTCGCTTTCGCGAACTCAATAAGCTCTGACGGTGCACCTCCGTTTTACAAGGCGCGGGGAATCGTCTCGCCGAGACGCGTTAAACAAAAGAGAAACATAGCCCGCTCTGCGACCTGCGCAGGGCGGGTTGGTTTTTCTACGGCGCACCCATTCGCGCGCCTTCTCGCGCATGCAGTATATTAAGTATCAAAATACCACACAATCCCGCATGATAGATACCCTCTCTTTCTCCAATCGCAAGGTGGCCTTCCACACCCTCGGGTGCAAGCTCAATTTCAGCGAGACGAGCGACATGGCGCGCAGGCTGGCGAATGTCGGCTTCGAGCGCGTGGATTTCGACGAGGTTGCCGACGTTTACGTCATTAACACGTGCACCGTAACCGAGGAGGCAAACAAGAAATGCCGCCAGATGATAGGCCGATGCATCCGTCTCAATGCCGACGCGTTCGTTGTCGTGACTGGTTGTTTCGCGCAGCTGCAGGCCGACAAGATAATACAGATGCCCGGGGTGGGGCTCGTCTTGGGTGGAAATCAGAAGAGCGAAATAGTCGAGCAGATCCAGCAGGGGCTTGAGCGTAGGGGCGAGAAGCGTCTGATATCGGGAGACATATTGCGCGACCGCCGTTTTGTGGGCAGTTACTCAAGTGGCGACCGCACCCGCTCGTTCCTTAAGATTCAGGATGGTTGTGACTATTTTTGCTCTTACTGCACCATCCCCATGGCGCGCGGGCTGAGCCGTAGCGGGACTGTGGCCGAGACCGTCGACATGGCGCGACGGGCGGCTGCCGACGGGGCCAGGGAGATTGTGCTTACCGGTGTGAATATCGGAGACTTCGGGCGTCACCAGGGGGAGTCCTTTTTGCAGCTTATCGAGGCGCTTGAGGGTGTTGAAGGCGTGTCACGCTACAGGATATCCAGCATTGAGCCGAACCTGCTCACCGACGACGTGATCCGCCATTGCGCAGCGCCAGGCAGCAAGTTCATGCCCCACTTCCACATCCCGCTCCAGTCCGGCTCGGACGACATGCTGCGGCTCATGAGGCGTAGGTATGACACGTCCCTCTATGCCGAAAAGGTCGCTATGGTGAAGAGCCTAATGCCAGACAGTTTTATAGGGGTGGACGTCATCGTCGGCGTAAATGGCGAGACCGAGGAGATGTTCGAGCAGTCGCGCTCCTTCATTGAGAGCGTCGACGTCACACAGCTCCACGTTTTCACCTATTCCGAGAGGCCTGGCACCCGCGCCCTCGACATCAAGCCAGTAGTCCCTGTTCCCGAGCGTCACAGGCGCAACGCCCTTTTGCACGAGCTTTCCGAGTCCAAGCGGATTGCCTTCTACAAGGCGCACGAGGGCAGGGAGGCAAAAGTGCTCGTCGAGTCAACTGTCAGGGACGGGTTCCGAATCGGATTCACCGAGAATTACATACGAGTGGAGGTGCCGGCCACGGCGGACGAGGTCAACACCATCGTGCCTGTCAGGCTCGTCAGGCTCGCGCCTGACGGGCTGTCTATCTCGTCGAGGCGTACGTAGGCCACATTTATGCATCGCCAGCCTTGCATATTCATAAATTCTATCTAACTTTGTGTGCGGTTTTTGGCCGCCTTGTTAAAATATTAATCCCTTAGACAGATGAAAATCCAAAAGTTCGGTGGCACGTCAGTTGGCTCGGCAGCCCGCATGAAGGACGTGGCGAAGCTCGTCCTCGATGGCGAAGTCAAAATTGTTGTCCTCTCGGCTATGTCTGGCACGACAAACAGCCTTGTCGAGATTTCGAACTATCTCTATAAGAAAAACGCCGATGGCGCCAACGAGGTCATAAGCAAGCTTGAGGCCAAGTATGCGCAGCACATCGACGAGCTGTACTCCACCCAGGAGTATAAGGACAAGGGCATGGACCTGATCCGTGAGCGTTTCAACTATATCAAGTCCTTCACCAACAATGTCTTCACTGTCTTCCACGAGAAGGAGATCCTCTCGCAGGGTGAACTCATCTCAACCGGGATGTTCAACCTCTATCTGCTGGAGTGCGGAGTGAAGAGCTGCCTGCTGCCCGCCTTGGACTACATGCGCATTGACAAGAACAATGAGCCCGACACGGCTTACATCCGCGAGAACCTCCGCGCGCTCCTTGAGAAAAACTCGGGCTACGAGATATACATAACGCAGGGCTACATCTGCCGCAACTCTTTCGGCGAGGTCGACAACCTGCAGCGCGGTGGCTCGGACTACACGGCCTCCCTCATAGGCGCGGCCCTGCTCGCCGATGAGATTCAGATTTGGACCGACATAGACGGAATGCACAACAACGACCCGCGCTTCGTCGAGGGCACCAAGCCCGTCTCTGAGCTCTCGTTTGACGAGGCTGCCGAGCTCGCGTACTTTGGCGCCAAGATTCTCCACCCGACTTGCGTCCTCCCCGCCAAGGTGAACAACATCCCGGTCCGCCTTCTCAACACTATGGATCCCAAGGCTCCCGGAACCCTCATCAGTGGCCACCAGTGCACCAACCGCGTGGCCGCCATCGCGGCCAAGGATAATATCACAGCCCTCCGCATCAAGAGCAGCCGCATGCTCCTCGCCTACGGCTTCATGCGCAAAGTGTTCGAGATTTTCGAGAGTTACAAGACTCCAATCGACATGATAACCACCAGCGAGGTGGGCGTGTCCGTCACCATAGACAATGACCGCCACCTCTATGACATCATTGACGACCTCAAGAAGTATGGCACTGTCGAGGTTGACAAGGATCAGTGCATCATTTGCATAGCAGGAGACTTCGCTGCCGACAAGAAGGGATACGCCGGCAAGATTTTCGACGCGCTCGCCGACGTCCCCGTACGAATGATATCCTACGGCGGCTCCAGCCACAACGTCTCCGTCCTTATCAACGCGAGCGACAAGGTGACCGCACTCCGCGGCCTCTCCGCCCACCTCTTCAATTAGGGCGGGGGCTAATCTCTCCCACATATGGGCGGCATAGCCCCGCGGTAAGCGGAGCTGCCGCCTTTTTTTCTATTAGCCGGCGCCTGCGCCTCTTGCCGCGGATCGTCTGCGAAACTCATATTGAAAAAAACATATTCCACCCCATGAACTTCCCTCTTGACAGGTTCGCCCAGACGCAAACCCCTTTCTATTTCTATGACATCGCTCTGCTGCGCCAGACCCTCGGCGAGGTCAAGCGCCTGGCTGACCAGCATGGCTACGCGGTGCATTTCGCGGTCAAGGCCAACGCCAATCCGAGAATCCTTGACGAGGTCCGCGCTTTTGGCCTCGGCATCGACTGCGTTAGCGGAAATGAGGTACGCGCGGCCCTTGAGCACGGTTTCGACCCTAAGAAAATAGTGTATGCCGGTGTGGGAAAGGCCGATTGGGAGATCAACCTGGCTCTTGATGCCGACATCGAGTGCTTCAATGTCGAGAGCATTCCCGAGATGGAGGTTATCAACGAGCTGGCCATGGCAAAGGGCAAGGTTGCGGACATCGCCCTGCGCATCAATCCCAACGTGGACGCTCACACCCACCAGTATATAACCACGGGGCTCGAGGAGAACAAGTTCGGCATAGGGCTGTGGGAGGTTGAGACCGCGGCCGCCAAGGCGCGCGAGCTGAGCAACGTCAATCTTGTGGGTGTCCATTTCCACATAGGCTCGCAGATAACGGATATGGGCGCGTTTCAGGCGCTGTGTACCCGAATCAACGAGCTGCTGCGATGGTTCGAGGAGCAGAAGTACGTGATCTCTATTGTCAACGTGGGCGGCGGCCTCGGCATAGACTATGAGCACCCCGACGAGGTGCCAATGCCGGACTTCGAGGATTATTTTGGGACTTTCGCGCGGCATCTTGAGCTTCGCGGCGGTCAGACGGTTCATTTCGAGCTCGGGCGGTGTCTCGTGGCTCAGTGCGGGTCGCTCATAACCAGGGTCCTCTACGTAAAGAAGGGTCAGAAGAAGCAGTTCGCTATTGTCGACGCGGGAATGAACGACCTCATTCGCCCCGCCCTTTACCATGCCTACCACAAGATTGAGAACATAACCAGTTCGGAGCCAGCCGAGAAATATGACGTTGTGGGCCCCGTCTGCGAGTCGTCTGACTGTTTTGGCAAGGAGGTGCGGCTATCTGGCGCGCGCCGCGGCGATTTCCTGGCCATCCGCTCGGCCGGAGCCTATGGCGAGGTTATGAGCTCGCGCTACAATCTGCGACCGTTCGCCGAGTGCCGTTTCTCCGAGTAGGCGTTCCCTGGCGGGCTGAGCTTCCGCCTGCGATGGAAAAAGATGTCCGCCCGTGCCATTCCTATGTGGTGATGGCGCGGGCGGATGCTCTTATGCCGCGCGTCTGCCTTACAGGCGGTCGAGCATGGTGGGGCTCACGCACACCGACACCTCTACACGCCTGTTCTTCTCGCGTCCTGATATCTTGTGATTGTCGGCGATGGGGTAGTCATATGAGAATCCGCGGATGTGCACCCTGGCGCTGTCCACACCCATGCGGATAAGCAGGTTGCCTATGGCCGTGGCCCTGCGGAACGATATGGTCATGTTCTCGTCATATGGCCCGACGTTGTCCGTGTGCCCGTCCACGAAAAGGTCCGCATATTCCCATGCGTCGTTCAGCTGAGTCTCCAGCGCGGCGAGTGCCGCCTGAGACGTGTTGTTGTAGCCCGTCACGTTGGGCTCGGCGGGCATTCCGTTTCCGCTCAGCGTCACTTTTATAGCCAGCAGGCCGTTGGTGTCGCGCTCTGTCGTGACGCTGGCGTCTTTTATGGCTTTCAGGCTGTCCGCCTTTGCCCGGACCATCCTGTCGATGAGCCTTATGGTGCGGCCATCGAGCGCCATGTCGCGTTTTTCGCCCACGGTCGGGGTCTCGCCATATTTCACCCAGTCAGTGCGCTGGGCGGCCACAGGGGATGCCGCGACAATGAGCGTCACTGCGGCAATGGCGGATATGCGGAGGTGCTTCATCGGTTTCTTTCGTTATGTATGTCCTCTTGTTGCCTGATATGCTAAGTTAGCGCGGCGGGACGCAATTGGCAAGCAGCTCGTGGGGCAAAAAAATCCCCGCCTGAGCATTGTCAGGCGGGGACATCTTTGTCGCTTAGGGAGAGTCTCGCTTACTTGGCCTGTGCCTCGGCAGCGTTAATCATCTCCTGGCTTGCGGTGATGTAGACCTCTACTCGGCGGTTCTGCTTACGCCCCTCGGCCGTGCCGTTGTCGGCGACCGGATATTCGGACGCGAGTCCGCGGGTCGTGATGTTGGCTTTGGCTATGCCGTTGGCAACGAGGTAGTCGGTAACAGCTTGCGCGCGGGCGAGTGAGATCTTCTCGTTGACTGCCGTGGAGCCGGTGCTGTCGGTGTGGCCCTCGACGGTGATGTCTGCGGCCGACACGTCCTCACCCGAGGAGAGGGTCTTGGCGAACTTGGCGAGAGCCGTCTTGGCGGATGCTGAGAGGTCGCTCTTGCCAGTTGCGAACTTGATGCCCTCCTCGCCGAAGGTCACCTGGATAGCCTTGAGTCCGTTCTGGTCGGTGACCTCCTGGACTTTAGCCTCCTCGAGGGCGGCGAGCTCCTTCTTCTTCTTGTCCATCTTCTTGCCGATGATGATGCCGGCCGTGGTGCCGACGGCTGCGCCTGCGGCAGCTCCGATGAGGGCGCCCTTCTTGCGGTTGTTCTTCGCAACGAGAGCGCCGACGCCTGCGCCGACGGCTGCGCCTGCGCCGCCACCGATGAGGCCTCCCTTGGTCGCGCTGCTCGCGTTGCACCCTGTCAAGACGATGGCTACGCAAAGGCCGGCCATCACGAAGAGATTCTTCAGTTTCATTGTGTTGTATGGATTTAGTAGTTAATTTTCTCTCTGAAATCTCTTAAGACACGTGCCGATATACGTAAGGCATCCCGATTTGTTCCTTAAATTTTGCAAACTGACGCATCACGCCCGGGTCGTCGCCGCGGTTTCTCTCCGCGGCGTGAATGTTCGGCATGCGGCGGCAAAGCAAACAGGCATCAAGCCCCGCCGTGGGGCTTGATGCCTATCACATATGGTTTGCGCAGCCGGGGCACTATGCCATCGGGGCGAATCTGGCGTCACGGTCGGCCAGCGAGTCCTGCCACACGGCATATATGTCGTGAACGCCACGGCGCGCGTTGCCCTCGGTCATCACGAGGCGGCTGCGCCTTGCTATCACAATGCTTACGGGCTGCTCGGTCTCGGCTGTTGATATTGAGAAGTCTATGCCCTTGTCTTCTATGTCTTTAAGGTCGACATCGCGTGACGCCTCGTCCACTATCACTGCGCACCTGTGCCTGTGGGCCACTTGGCAGAGGCTCTTTATGGCCGAGTCTCCGTAGCAGGCCGAGCAGAGTATGTGCGAAATGGAGGCGTCCTCCTTCAGCAGCGCGTCAACAGCCCCTGACGCGTCATGATCTTTAACGACTATCGAGGTCATTGATATGTGGAGATTATCGCATATCGCCGACCAAGCCTCCACCTCAGCGGCCTCGCCTATGACGAGAAGCCCGCCGCACATCGGTACGGCCGATGAGATCATTGAGCGGGTGAGCTCCTCGTGGTCCAATCTGAGGCAAAGCCCCTCATAGCCCGTGAGGTAGAAGCGATCCATGAAGTTCCTGCCGTTTGACAGGCCGCTTAACGCGCTCGCGGTGACGCTGCCGGCTTCACTTCCGAGCTGTTCGAATGTCTTCGCTTTCATGGCTGATAGGATTAGGGTGACTTGTGTGTCTGTATTTATATCTAGGTTCGTGACGGTCTTTCCGCCCCTCACGCATATAAGACAATCAGAGGCCTCGGAACACGTATGCCTTGCGCAAAAAAATTATTTAATTTTGCCGCCGTCGGCCATCTTATGGCCGGCCGACTTTTTACCTGAGCAAAATGGAAGTAGCTGTAGTGAAGTATAACGCCGGGAATATACGCTCGGTTATGAACGCCCTTGAGAGGCTTGGCGTGCAAGCCCGCCTCACGGACGATGCCGACCTCATCCGCAGGGCCGATAAAGTGATTTTCCCAGGGCAGGGCGAGGCCTCGACCACCATGGCTCATTTGCGCCAGACAGGGCTGGACAATGTCATTTTGTCGCTCCGCCAGCCGGTGCTTGGCATATGTGTCGGCATGCAGCTGCTCTGCAGCCACTCAGAGGAGGGTGGGGTGGATTGCCTCGGCGTGTTTGACGTGCCTGTGCTACGCTTTCCGATTCCTGACCCCAACCCCGACAACCTGAAGGTGCCGCAACTCGGGTGGAATGAGATATACAACGTCAAGGAGCCGCTCTTTACGCCGGCGCAAGAGAAGGCCTACGTCTATTGCATCCACAGTTACTATGTGCCCGTGTGCCAATACACCGTGGCCACAAGCCGCCATACGGTCGAATATAGCAATGCGATACGTAAGGATAACTTCTTCGCAACACAGTTTCATCCAGAGAAGAGCGGCTCGGTCGGCGAGGAGGTTATGCGCAACTTCCTGTCAGTCTGACCCTCCACACGCGCGCAAGACTGGTCTCCAGACTGACGAGACGGCAAAATCCCCCGCCAAGAGTCATCTTGGCGGGGGATTTCATGTCCTTTGGGGGGCTGGGTGGCTTACCCGAGCAGTGAGCACGCGACGGTGAGCCCGGCCATGACGACCGAGACCATGCTCATGAGCTTTATGAGGATGTTCAGTGAGGGGCCTGACGTGTCCTTGAACGGGTCGCCAACGGTGTCTCCCACCACGGCCGCCTTGTGGCATTCGGAACCCTTACCGCCGTAGTTGCCTTTCTCAATGTATTTCTTGGCGTTGTCCCATGCGCCGCCCGCATTGTTGAGCATCACGGCGAGGGTGAATCCGGCCGTAAGCCCGCCGCCGAGGAGGCCGATGACGCCCGGCACGCCGAAGATGATGCCAACGCCGACGGGCACCACGATGGCGATGATTGACGGCAGGATCATCTCGTGCTGCGCGCCCTTGGTGGAGATCTCTACGCACCTCGCGTAGTCGGGCGTGCCCGTGCCATCCATGATGCCCGAGATCTCGCGGAACTGCCTGCGCACCTCGTCCACCATCTTCGAGGCGGCCCTGCCGACGGCCTTCATGCTCATGGCGCAGAACAGGAACGCCATCATGGCGCCGATGAAGAGGCCGCCGAGCAGCATGGGGTTGAAGAGGGAGAGGTCGAACGCCATGACGAAGTCCTTTATGGTGGCGTCGCCGAGGGCTATGGCCCCGTCGGGCACTTGCGCGGCCTTCGCTGTGTGGAATACGGTGTCGCCTATCTGCTTTATTCCGTCATTGTCATTGGCAATGCGCACCATCCACATTTTAATCTCCTCTATGTACGCGGCGAGCAGAGCCATGGCGGTGAGCGCCGCGGACCCTATGGCGAAACCCTTGCCCGTGGCGGCTGTCGTGTTGCCGAGGCCGTCAAGGGCGTCGGTCCGCTCCCTGACCTCTGCCGGCAGGCCGCTCATCTCGGCGTTGCCCCCGGCGTTGTCCGCAATGGGGCCGAACGCGTCGGTGGCCAGCGTCACGCCAAGCGTCGAGAGCATGCCCACGGCGGCGAAGCCTATGCCATACACGCCCATGGCGTAATTGCCGAACCCGCCGGCGAAGCCGAAGGCCGCTATGATTGCCGCGGCGACGACCGCCACGGGAAGCCACGTGGACTGCATGCCGATGGCTATGCCCTCAATGATGGTGGTGGCCGCGCCCTGCTGGGTCTGGGCGGCTATGCCCTTCGTGGGCTTATACTCGTCGGACGTGTAAAACTCCGTGCCCTGGCCTATTATGACGCCTGCCGCGAGGCCCGCTATCACCGAGCCGAAGATGCCCCACGAGAGCATCCCAAGGGCCGCCATGAGGGCGACGGCCGCGAGAATGAGCGCGGACGCCCCGCCAGTGCCGAGAAGGAGGGCGTGGAGAAGGTTTTTCTGGCTCGCGCCCTCCCTCGTGCGCACGGCATACACGCCTATGATGGAGAGTATCGTGCCTATGGCCGCCACGACCATTGGCGCCACTATCAGGTTCCACTGCTCAGCGTCCGATATGGCGGGTATCGCGGCCCCAAGCGCGGCCGTCGACAGTATGGAGCCGCAGTAGCTCTCATAGAGGTCGGCTCCCATGCCGGCCACGTCGCCGACGTTGTCGCCGACGTTGTCCGCTATGGTGGCCGGGTTGCGAGGGTCGTCCTCGGGTATGCCCGCCTCCACCTTGCCCACAAGGTCAGCCCCGACGTCGGCGGCCTTGGTGTATATGCCCCCACCTACGCGGGCGAAGAGGGCTTGAGTGGAGGCTCCCATGCCGAATGTCAGCATCGTGGCGGTTATCTCCACCATCTTGGTGTGGGCGTCGGTGCCGGGGTGTACGAACGTCAGGCCGCAGAACTCGAGCCCGTCGCGCATGTTGTCCGGTGTGAACACGAGGTCGTTGAGGATGTAGAACCACGCCGCGATGTCGAGCAGGCCGAAGCCTACGACCACAAGGCCCATGACCGCGCCCGAGCGGAACGCTACGCGCAGCCCCTTGTTGAGGCTCTCGCGGGCCCCGTTGGCCGTGCGGGCCGAGGCGTTGGTGGCCGTCTTCATGCCCAGGTAACCGCACAGGCCGCTAAAGAAACCGCCCGTGAGGAACGCGACCGGCACGAATGGGTTCTGGACGCCCATGTAGGCCAGGATCGCAAGGAGTATAGCCAATATGATGAACACTTTAAGCACGACGCCGTATTGCCTGCGGAGGTAGGCCATGGCACCCTCGCGAACGTAGCCCGCTATCTCGGCCATGCGGGGTGTCCCCTCGCTGTTTTTCATCATGCCGCGGTAGAAGAGCCATGCGAAAAGGAGCGCTATGGCCGAGCTCACGGGGATGATCCAGAATATGCTCAAACCTGTCATAGTTTTTATTTTGGGTTTATATTAAGATGGTCCGCCCAACGGCTCGCCACCTCTGAATTTCTGTTTAGTAGTCTTAAGCGCCTTTTTTAGAGGTTTTCTGTTTCGCCTGGTTTAGTGTGCTGTACCTCCTGATGTTAAAGTTTTTTGCGGCTTTGCAAAAACGCCGCCTTTTGTAAAGATATGCAAATGAACGTTATTAAGCAAGAGTCTTTAGCCGCAAATAGATAATTTAGTGCCGCTATTGGTGCATCGCTCAAGCCTCCGACGGGCTTAAGTAAAGCCTGAGCGGGGCGATGGGGCCTTGCTTAAAAGGGAACCGGGTGTGAATCTCGGGCTGTCCCGCAGCTGTGTGCCGATTGGTCGCCATATGTATGCGCCTCAAGGCGTTGGCGACCGCGATCCGGGCATTATGCCATTGCCGCCTTCCGCAGTCGCTGTGCGCGTCGCTGGGTGGTGAGAAGGCGCTCCGGAGCCGTATGTCGGCGAGCCAGAAGACCTGCCAGTGCATTTTCTTGTCCTCGAGTTTGCCATGCGGGGGGGGCCTCCCCGTGAGCAATATCGGAGAGTGAGCCAGGACTCTTTCGCCCCGCGGATTGGGCGGTCTGGCTGTGATGAGCCTCCCCACAGGGCGAGGTGCGGCCGTTGTGCCGCATCGGCTGGTGGCGGTGGGCGTCTTTCCCTTTTGCTTGCGGCGTTGTGCCTTTATCTACCCTCATAGGCGGGCGCGCGGACTGTCGTTATGGCTCTCCGCGCGCCATGTTTTTTGTGGCCGTGGGCCTTGCCCGGTTTAACAGTCAACTTTTATATTACCTTTTTATGAAAAAGAGCCTTCTTTTCTCGCTCGGCCTTTGCGCCGCGCTGTCCTTCTTCACCGCGTGCGATGACGATGACGACCCCGAGTACACCGACATAGTGACGTTCGAGGGTGTGGACCTCGGCACCGCCGGCTATGACGACCAGAGCACATTCGTCTACGACAGCGTCTTGACGTTTGTGAACAATCATGCCACTTGGGGCAGCTATTTCGGCGTAAGCTCGCTTACCGACACCGTAACTGCCGGCTACACCAATGACGCCAGCGTCTTCGGCAAGGGCGGCAACTTCGGGTCCAAGTGCTTCGGCTACTGCTATTATTCCGAGTTCTCCCAGAAAGGCGCCGTTATTGAGCTCATCGATGGCAACAAGGCCGGAGTGAAGTCCGTGTCGCCCAACCGCGTGTTTGTCGCCCTCAACACATATGCAGCCCTCGCCCTCCGCGACGGCAATGACGGATATTATGGCGATGCCGTGAAGCTCAAGCAGGGCGGCTATTTCAGCGTCACGTTCACGGGCTTCCTCGGTGAGCAGAAGACGGGCTCCGTCACTGCTTACCCTGGCGACTTCCGCGGTGCCAGCCTGCAACTTATGACCACATGGACGGCCGTAGACCTGAAGCAGCTCGGCTCCGTGGACCAGATTGAGGTTACCATAGGCGGCAGCGAGGATCTATACGGCGAATATGGCTTCAACGCCCCGGCTTATATTGCCATAGACGACTTTTCGTTCACGCGCAATATGTAGCCGCCCCTTCCCGCATAACGATGGGCGTGAAAGGTTTTTCACCATTATGCCGCGGCGTTGCGCGATTGCTCGCCTCCGCCGCGGCTTTGTTTCTGCTGGCAACTCATCAGTCCGCCGCGCAGGCCTCCATTACCGACACTGTTCATCACATAGGGGAGGTTACGGTGGCCGCGCGCTCGTTCCGCGAGGTCATCCCGAGCCAGAAGCTTCAGGGCGAGGAGCTTAAGCGGCTAAGCTCGCATTCTGTGGCCGACGCGTTGAGGCTCTTTGCCGGCGTGCAGGTCAAGGACTATGGCGGCGTAGGTGGCATCAAGACAATAAATATCCGTTCGATGGGTTCTCACCACGTGGGCGTATTCTATGACGGCGTGCAGCTGAGCAACGTACAGAACGGGCAGGTGGACCTTGGGGCGTTCAGCCTCGACAACATTGAGGCGGTGACGCTCCACAACGGGCAGCGAAGCGAGATATTCCAAAGCGCGAGGGACTTCAACACGGCCGGGACGGTCTATATGTGGACGCGGCGGCCGAGGTTCGCTGATGGCAAGCAGTTCAGCGTCTCGACCACTCTCAAGGCCGGCTCGTTCGACGTGGTTAACCCCTCCGCCACGGCCGACCTCAGGCTCTCGCCGCGCACTGCCCTCACCCTCTCCGCGGAGCATATGCGCAGCAGTGGCGAGTACACGTTCCGCTACCGACGCCAGAACCCGCAGACAGGCACCATAGTCTACGACACCACCGCGTGCCGCCACAATGGCGACATTTCCGCCACGCGCGTCGAGGCGGCGCTATTCTCATCTCTCCCCAACGCCGAGCTGTACCTCAAGGTGTACAACTACACGTCCGATCGCGGGGTGCCAGGCGCCATTGTCAACAACGTATGGCGCCGAGGCGAGCGGATTGACGATAACAACAGCTTCGTCCAAGGCGCGCTAACCTTCACGCCAAAGAGCATCTACAGGCTCAAAGCGCTTGGCAAATGGGCCGTCTACCGCACTCATTATCAGAACAACGACACAAGCTCTGTCAAAGTGGACAACCGCTACGTCCAGCGGGAGGCCTACGCCAGCACGGCGCACCTCCTCCGCCTCTCGAAAGCGTGGGACGTCTGCGTCTCGCTCGACGCCTCGTGGAACGACATGACGGCGGACCTTTACAACTTTGCGGAGCCACTAAGGTGGACGCTCATGGCGTCGGCGGCCTCAAGCATCGCGTGGCGAGGACTTAAGGCGCAGGCCAGCCTCGTGGCCACTCTTGTCGACGATAAGGCTCGCCGAACGGCCAACCCGCCAACCCGCGCGGCGCTGACGCCAGCTCTTTTCCTTTCCCTCAGGCCTTTCGCCGGGCCCGTGGCTGTCAGGGCTTTTGCCAAGAAAAGTTTCCGGATGCCTACGTTCAATGACCTCTACTACGCCGATATGGGCAACTCGCTACTCAACCCCGAGAAGACTCTGCAATACGACGCCGGACTCTCTTTCCATTGCTCCTCAGCCACTCTGCAAAGTATGGATATCCAGGCCGATGCCTACCTTAACGAGGTTACCGACAAGATTGTGGCCTATCCCAAAGGGCAGCAGTTCAGGTGGACTATGCTCAACCTTGGCAAAGTCCGCATCCGTGGGCTCGACG
>CAKVCS010000009.1 GCA_934725785.1 uncultured Bacteroidales bacterium
GATACGTTAGACTCGGTATCTGCTCGTATTCTGCGGATGGGACATTATCTCTTTCAAATCCCAATGGTGATGTTGTCGCTACTGTAGGTGCAAAAGCCTCCGCCGATGGCTCTTCTGCGATATTGAATAATGAGTCAGACTTGAGTGGTGAATATACGCTTACGTATGACGGCTCTGGTGCATTCTACCTTCATGACATGTCTGTCGTAAATATGTCTGAATCTTCATTTGCCAAGGATGGCGATTGGTATGTTGTGGAGAGTGGGAGTGTGTCAGGTCTCCTTTCTGCTCTTGAATTGGCGAATGCGAGCAATGTCGCTTCAGATGCTTCCAACGTCCGCATCTTCCTCCCAGACGGCACATATGACCTCGGCGAGACCGCCCTCACCAACATCTCTGGCAACAACATATCAATCATAGGCCAGAGCATGGACAACACCATCATCCGCAACGCCCCGCTCGTTGAGAACGAGGGTATCGGAACCACCGCCACGTTCTACGTCACCGGCACCGGCACCTACTTCCAGGATCTCACCATCCAGAACGCGCTCGACTATTACAGCTCAGGCTCCGCCGGCCGCGCTGTCTGCATTCAGGACAAGGGCAACCGCACCGTCTGCAAGAACGTCAAGATGCTCTCTTATCAAGACACTTATTATTCCAACAACGCCAAGGGTCAGTTCTATTGGGAGGACTCTGAGATACATGGTACTGTTGACTACATCTGCGGCGGAGGAGACGTCTACTTCAACCGCTGCGCGCTCGTAAACGAGAGCCGTAAGGCCGGCGAGAAGGACGGGTCCGATGTCATTGCCGCACCCTACACCGACGGGTCCGACTGGGGCTACGTCTTCAACGAGTGCACGGTCGAGAACCTCGCCTCCTATTTCTACTTCGCCCGCGCATGGGGCGGCACGCCACGCTGCGCTTTCCTCAACACTACTGTCAACCAGCCCTCTGAGGTCGAGGCCGACCGTTATCAGGCGCAGGGCATGAACGTCCCCGCCGACAAGTTCGTCGAGTTCAACACTCTCGATGCCAATGGCAAAGTTGTCTCCCCGTCATCGAACATCATCAAGTTCTACAAGGACAAGAGCGAGAACGAGATGGAGACCATACTTACGGCCGATGAGGCCGCGGCCTACTCGCTCGACAAAGTCTTCACGGACTGGGCGCCAGCCGACCTCACCAAGCAGGAGAGCGTAAAGGTTGAGGCTGCCGACGGCAAGATAACATGGGCGGGTGACGCCTCCAGCTATGCGGTGTTCAAAGACGGCGTCTTCGTTACCATCACCTCTGACAAGGAGTATGCGACTGACGGCTCCGAGAGCCTCTTCTCGGTTCGCGCCGCAAACGGCAGGGGCGGATTCGGCAAGGCGGCCACGATTGGCGAGGGGACCTCGGTCGCCGAGGTCGTTAACGACTCCGAAGTCGTCTCCACCTCTTTTTTCGCAATCTCCGGGGCGCGACTCGCTAAGCTCCAGCGCGGTGTGAACATCATGGTCAAGACCTTTGCCGACGGCTCTTCCGAGGCTGTCCGCGTCATAGTCAAGTGAGAATGCCCTTAGTTCGGGCGGGCCACGCGTGGCTTTAACCTGACGAGTCTTAACATCCCCGCAGGGTCAGCGACCCTGCGGGGATGTTTTTTGCGGATAAGGCTAACAGACTTTTAGCTTATGCCGTGTAAAATAAGAGAATAGCGTGCGAGCTCATTAGGAGGGGTGCGTTTGCCAATAAACTGAACGTCAGCAATATATATATATAATATATATGCCCGCATTGGCATCTATTAACAATACACGTCAGCCGCGAAATCGGAGCGTAAGGCTGATGGGCTGAAGCAAAAAAAAAAATTGTGATAAGGGGAATGGGCTTCCCCTTGTCACAATTACACATTTAGAAATAGAACTCCGAGATCTACTCCAGCAGGCCGTCAAAAGTCCTTATAAGCGAGACCGGGTCGTTATCAAACTCTTTCGTGTCCAGGTTCAATATGGTCTCCTGCATCACCGGATAAGGCTTAAATACAATCTTGAGGAGCATCTTTGCGCCAACGCTGTTACCCATCCAATAGCTTTTGGCCACGTCCTCGTCATGCACCTTAAAGTAAAACATGTAATTCGAGCCAAGTATCTGCCTCGATTTTGTATTAGTTACGGTAGATATGTAGTGTATGTAAGCCGACACCTTCTTGCCCTCGTATATCGGGGAAAGGAATACCGGAGTCTTATATGGTTTGGGGTTCTTGTTCCATACACTGGGGGTTGACTTCTGTGCCATAAGAGGGACGAAGTTTTTCCACTCTTCGGAGTCTGAATCGTAGTATTTTACGCTCTTTATGTCTGTCGAATTGTATTCTTTCTTCTCTCCCGATTCGGGGTCTTTTGTCACAATGACGTCACCGTCGTCAAACATAAACAAAGTCTTTGTGAACCCCTTTACAACGTTTCCGTTGTTCAAGGTGATTTCTACGTTGTCTTGTGCCTGCGCCACCCCACAAATCAAGAGGGTCAGACACAGAAATAGTAGTTTTTTCATACTCGCGCTATCTTAGGTTTTTGATTTCTACCGTCAAAATTATCATTTTTTTTTGCGGACTAAGGATTATGCGTATTTATTGCCAGTCTGTTCGTGATAATTTGACTTTTAAAGCCTTACACTCAAGTATGTCAACTAATACGCGTGCATGGTTGAGTCATTCATCTCGTCTTGCTGTGAGAAATTGTCTCTGGCCATCGACTTCTACAAAAAAAAATCAGCATCCCTGATTTTACTTTCACTCTTTGCGAGGGTCTTATGGTTGTAGCGCGCAAGAAAAAGGCGCTACGGAGACAAGAAACACATGTGGTAGCCCAGGCATAAAGGTCACGGCTTCCACAACGGACAAGATAAAAACACGCAAGGAGGATTTGGTTATGAAGACAATGCAGAATGTCAGAAGAGTTATGCTGACAGCCGTCATGGCTCTTGCCTGCACGGCGGCTTTTGCGCAGCGCAGGCATCATGTGTACGCGCCTCATAGGGCCTATGCGCGCCCCGCGGTGGTGACCGTCGTCACCCGCCCGGCAGTCTCGACCCGCGTGAGCAACCGTTTGAGCCGTCAGGATCGCCTGGACATTGCCTTGGCATATCTTGCCAACAACAGATACCTTAAGATATCCAAGTATAGCAAGATGACCGGACTCTCGAAAGATGTCGCAGAGGCCGAGCTCGATGCCTTCGCGGCAAGCGATGACAACCCCATTAAAGTGGTCATTGATGGCCGGAAAAAACGTTACACCATATGATGGACGACAAGGAGATAATCCGAGCCGTGAGGGAGACTCCCGAGGCTGGTTTTCGACTCCTGATGCGGAAGTACAAGCAGCCCGTCTATTGGCACATACGCCGTCTGGTGGTCGACTATGACGACGCGCAGGACGCTACGCAGGAGGCCTTCATACGAATGTTCCGCTCTTTCGGCAAGTTTCGGGACGACAGCTCCTTCCGGGGCTGGATTTTCCGAATTGCCACTAACGAGGCCCTGCGGCTTATTGGCAACAGGAAGCGTGAGCCTCAGCCTCTCGACGAGCAGGCCGGCGGCGGCGCAAGCGCAATGGCCGACAACTATGTGGACTACACGGACCTCGAGGCCGTTAAACTTCAAAAGGCTATACTCTCTTTGCCCGCAAAGCAACAGGCCGTCTTCAACCTGCGCTATTACGATGAGCTCTCATATGACGAGATTGCCCAAGCGACCGACTCCACGCCATCATCCGCCAAGGCAAACTATCATATTGCCAAGGACAAGATTGTGGAGTACATGAACAAGAACGATTAAAACGCAGAGATATGGATTCGAATTTCGATTTCGACAAGATAGGCAAGCGGATGCCATACAAGACGCCCGATGGCTTCTTTGACAAGCTCGAGGATGACGTGATGGCAGGAATCCGAAAGGGTGGGGGCGCTGTGGGTGCCACCAAGAGACCGGGTAGGCTCCGCAACTTGCGCATAGCCGTGGGCGGCACCCTCGCTCTTGCAGCCTCGCTCGCCTTGTTCCTTATGCTCAACTTCAGAGCCTCCAATCCAGCCCCCTCGACCATGGAGGATGTCGACTTGGCCTTCTGCCGGCTTTCCCAGGCCGACCAGGACTTTCTGCTGAACCTCTACCGGGAGGACGGCTTCATGAGTGAATAGCAATCGGCGCCCGTCCGATTCAAAATGCAGATGTATGATATCAAAAACCTTAAACCATGAAGAGCATAATCAAAGCTTTAGCGGTGGCTGTCGTAGCGATGGCCTCTTGCACCGCGCTTTTTGCGCAAAAGAGCGACCAGCAGCGCCCCGACAAGGGGCAGCGCATGTCTCGCGAGCAGCTTGCCGAGGTGCAGGCAAAACACATAGCAAGCGAGCTGGACTTCAGCGATGACGTGACCGAGCAGTTCGTCAAGACCTACTGCGACTATCAGAAAGAGGTCTGGGCCCTGGGGCCGCGGCCGGGTCGACCGGATAAGGATAAGAGGGAGCTCTCCGAGCAGGAGAATGAGAAGCGCATAAAGGAGCGTTTCGCCCGAAGCGAGCAGATTCTCAGCATCCGGAAGAAGTATTACGAGGAGTATTCCAAGTTCCTCACACAATCCCAGATAGAGCAGGTCTACGAGCAGGAGCACAAGGTGATGGAGCGTCTATCTCGCCATGGAGACGGCCCGCGAGGCAAGGAAGGGCGTGGCAAAAAGCAGCAGAAGTAGATATTCTGAGCAGATAGATTAATCAAAAAATTACATATAAGAAAAATTAGATATGAGTAAGACATATTTCACCCTGCTTGCGCTTCTCGCGGCTTTTTTTACCGCCTGCTCGTCGGATGACGATGATGCCAAGGGTGGCGACCATGAGGCAGGGCAGGCGCAAGAGGGTCTGACGGTACCTGCTGACCAGTATGCCGCAGACGCTGTATCGCCTGAAGACGTGGCAAGCAAAGAATTGGGCGGCATTCACTTCAATCTTACATTGGAGGGCGTGACGCAGATAGTCCTCGAGAGCGTTGACGGATACCAGATTGCCGGCGATTTGAATGGCGACAAGCAGTCAATAATTAACTTCTGGGCTTCCGAGGGAGGCTCGCTCACTCCAGGGGCCGACTATTATATCGTGACTTTCCCTTGCGACCTGTATGGCGGCTACAGGCTCACTTTCTACAAAGATGGCCAGAAAGCTGATTATTACGGCGTACATCAGGTTGTCGAGGCCGGATCCTTTATCACTCCAGCCGACCTTGACTGCAGCGAGCTTGAGTTCGCCGACCTTGACGCCCCCTTTGTCGAGGACGAGAGGCCAGAGCTGAACGATGCGACAGCCAGTGCGCTCGCCGCCTACCAGAATAATCCGACGCAGGAGAACAAGGATGCGCTGCTCGACCAGATGGGAGTAAGATATGACAAGGTCGTGGCGCGGAAGAAGGCCAAGCTGCGGGAGCTCGAGCGCGACGCCCATGACCAGGCGCTGATTGACGAGATGCTCGTCATTGTCAACGAGATGGTCGACAACCGCGAGATACGTCTCGAGCAGCAGTTCTACAGGCTCATTGACCCGCGTGATGACGATGACCCCAATGACGAGTGGATGGTCCTCCGAGGGGCTGACGCCAACAACGCCTATATCGCCTACGCTCCCCTCCGAAACTCGGAGTACGCAGCTTTCAAGAGCGACTACGCATATGCGCAGGGGCAAGACGACTACCCTGCCGTCAACGTCTCCTATGCCGACGCTCTCGCCTACTGCCAGTGGCTCGGCGAGGGAGATGACACTCACGAGTATCGCCTGCCGACCGAGGTTGAGTGGATTCTCGCCGCGGGGCATATGCCGAAGGATGTCGTAATGAACAGCGACAACGTAGAGGATGGCTTGACGGCCGTCGACGCCTATGCCCAAACCACTGGCGCGTGCGGAGGCATAGACTTCTGGGGCAATTGCTGGGAGTGGACGTCCACAATCAACGCCGCCGGCGAATACGTAGTAAAGGGTGGCAGCTGGGATTCCAGCCGCGACGCCTGCCGAAGCGAGTATTCCGACGACGTCCGTGACGGCTCTAAAGGTTATGATAATGTTGGTTTCCGTGTGGTGCGCGTAGACAGGTAGACCCCCGTCTCCCTCCACAAGTCGGGTTGCCCGTCCTCCGTAGTTTCGCTCACTTCGGGGGATGGGCTTTCCCCCTTTATTGGAGCAGCGGCTTGCCGCAGGCTGCTCTTCAGTCTCCGCGCGTCTTCAAAATAAGAGCGGGGCGGCTCTCCGTGATTGGAGAGCCGCCCCGCTATTTCCGGTGAGCCCGATGGCCGCTGTGGCGGCCGATGTCGCTCTAATACTCGTCCCAAGCCTTTATGGGCACCTCGTCGGCGCCCATCTTGGTGAACGCCTTGATGAAGGCCGAGGCCAGGCGCGCATTGGTGATGAGAGGCACGTTGAAGTCTATGGCGTCGCGGCGGATCTTGTAGCCGTTGGCCAGCTCGTTGTGCGTGAGGTTCTTCGGGATGTTCACGACGAGGTCGATCTTCTTGTCGCGGATGTAGTCCACCACGTTAGGCTGCTTGTTCTCGTCCGGCCAGAAGAGCAGTGTGCTCTCCACGCCGTTCTCCTCGAGGTATTTCTGTGTGCCGTGGGTGGCGTAGATGTTATATCCCTTGGCCTTGAGGAGCTTGGCGGCGTCGAGGAGCTCGAGCTTGGAGCGCGAGCCGCCCGAGGATATGAGGATGTTCTTTTTCGGGATTCTGTAACCCACGGAGAGCATGGACTCGAGGATGGCGTCGTCGAACGTGTTGCCGATGCAGCCCACCTCGCCTGTCGACGACATGTCGACACCGAGCACCGGGTCGGCCTTTTGCAGTCGCGCGAAGCTGAACTGCGGAGCCTTGATGCCAACGTAGTCAATGTCGAATAGGTTCTTGGCGGGCTTCTCAACGGGCAGGCCGAGCATCACGCGCGTGGCGAGCTCGATGAGGTTGACCTTGAGCACCTTGCTGACGAATGGGAACGAGCGGCTGGCGCGCAGGTTGACCTCGATGACGAGGATCTCGTTGTTCTTGGCCATCAGCTGCATGTTGAACGGGCCGCTTATCTCAAGAGCCTTGGCAATCTTCTTGGCCACCTTCTTGATGCGCTTGACGGTCTCGACGTAGAGCTTCTGGGGCGGGAAGACTATGGTGGCGTCGCCCGAGTGGACGCCGGCGAACTCCACATGCTCCGATATGGCGTAGGCAATCACCTCGCCACCCTGGGCCACGGCGTCGAACTCAATCTCCTTGGCCTGCTCGATGAACTGCGACACCACGACTGGGAACTCCTTCGAGACGTTGGCCGCCAGGTTGAGGAAGTAGCCCAGCTCCTCGCGGTTGGAGACGACGTTCATGGCCGCGCCGGAGAGCACGTAGCTCGGGCGGACAAGGACAGGGAAGCCCACCTCGTCGACGAACTTGTATATGTCGTCGATGGTGGTCAGCTCGCTCCACTTCGGCTGGTCGATGTGGAGGTCGTCGAGAAGGCTCGAGAACTTCGAGCGGTTCTCCGCGCGGTCAATGTTGACTGGCGAGGTGCCGAGAATAGGCACGTTGCGGCGGTATAGCTTCATGGCCAGATTGTTAGGAATCTGGCCTCCCACCGATACGATGACGCCCTTGGGGTTCTCGAGGTCGATGATGTCGAGCACCCGCTCCTCCGTCAGCTCGTCGAAGTAGAGGCGGTCGCACACGTCATAGTCCGTCGATACGGTCTCGGGGTTGTAGTTTATCATGACGGAGCGCAGGCCCTGGCTCTTGATGGTGTTGATGGCGTTCACCGAGCACCAGTCGAACTCCACGGATGAGCCTATACGGTATGCGCCCGACCCGAGCACGATGACGGACTTGTGGTCGCCGAGGTAGTGGACGTCGTTCTCAGTGCCCGAGTATGTCAAGTACAGGTAGTTGATCTGGGCTGGGAACTCGCCCGCCATGGTGTCAATCTGCTTGACCACGGGCACTATGCCGCGGCTCTTGCGGTATTTGCGGATCTCGAGCTGCTGGTCCTCCATCTTGCGCTCGGTGTCCCTGTTCACCAGCCGCGCGATCTGGAAGTCGCTGAAGCCGCACTTCTTAGCCTCGAGCAGCAGCTCGTCGCTCACGCCCGAAATGTGCTTTGCCTCGGAGAGCTTGCGGCGTATCTGGTCAAGATGCTGAAGCTTGTAGAGGAACCACTTGTCAATCTTCGTTATGTCGTGAATCTCGTCGACGGTCATTCCGCCAGCCATGGCCTCGGATATCGCGAATACGCGCTTGTCGGTCGGGTTCTCCAGCTCCTGGCGGATGTCTATGCCCTTGAGGGGCTGGTTGGCGCAGAAGCCGTGCATGCCCTGCCCGACCATTCGGAGGCCCTTCTGAATAACCTCCTCGAACGAGCGGCCGATGGCCATAATCTCGCCCACCGACTTCATCGACGAGCCTATCTGCTTCGACACTCCGGCGAACTTGCCGAGGTCCCAGCGCGGGATTTTGCACACGATGTAGTCCAAGGCCGGCTCGAAGAACGCTGGCGTGGTCTTCGTCACTGAGTTCTTGAGCTCCCAGAGTCCGTAACCCAGGCCGAGCTTGGCGGCGACAAAGGCGAGCGGGTAGCCCGTGGCCTTCGAGGCGAGAGCCGAGGAGCGGCTCAGGCGGGCGTTGATCTCGATGACGCGGTAGTCCTCCGAGAACGGGTCAAGGGCGTATTGCACATTGCACTCGCCGACGATGCCGACGTGGCGCACGATTTTTATCGCGAGCTCGCGCAGCTTGTGATATTCGCTGTTGGTGAGTGTCTGCGACGGGGCCACCACGATGCTCTCGCCGGTGTGGATGCCGAGCGGGTCGAAGTTCTCCATGTTGCAGACCGTTATGCAGTTGTCGTAAGCGTCTCGGACAACCTCGTACTCAACCTCTTTCCACCCCTTGAGGCTCTCCTCGACAAGGATCTGGTTGGAGTATGAGAGGGCGTTCTCGGCGCGCTGGATGAGCTCCTCGCGGTTCGAGCAGAAGCCCGAGCCCATGCCGCCGAGGGTGTATGCCGCGCGGACGATTATAGGGAAGCCGATCTTGTCGCTCGCGGCCAGGGCCTCCTCCACCGTGTTCACGGCTATGCTGTGAGGGGTCTTCACGTCGATGCTCTTGAGCATGTTGGCGAAGATCTCGCGGTCCTCGGTGTCTATTATGGCCTCGACGGGCGTGCCGAGCACCCGCACGTTGTACTTCTCGAGCACCTTGCTCTTGAAGAGCGCGACGCCGCAGTTGAGCGCGGTCTGGCCGCCGAACGAGAGGAGGATGCCGTCCGGGCGCTCCTTCTCTATTACTCGCTCCACGAAGTAGGGGGTGACGGGCAGGAAGTAAATCTTGTCCGCAATGTTCTCCGATGTCTGGATTGTCGCGATGTTTGGGTTGATGAGGACGGTGCGTACGCCCTCCTCTTTGAGGGCCTTGAGGGCCTGTGAACCCGAATAGTCGAACTCGCCGGCCTCGCCAATCTTGAGGGCGCCGGAGCCGAGGATGACCACTTTCCTTACTTCGTGTACCATTATAATGATGTGTGATAGAAATCTTGTATGGCAGCGCGTGCCGCTCTGGCGCACTTGTGATGCCTAATCCGTGCGGCCGCACTTTCCCGCGAAGTTACGAATATTTAATTTAAAACGGGCGGGCGGGTGGGCCGCTTATAACTCTTTGTGAATTTTATGGGCTGCGGTGTGACTTATGGCCGGCCCCGGGCGCCATGCACTCGGGGCCGGAATGGGTATGGAATGAATACCAGGGGTGGGCCGTATGTTAACACGCGCAATGCGGCCGGGTGTTCGCATTGTTCGCCTCGCTGTTTGTTAAATGTGAATTTGTGCAAAAAATATGTATGTAAAATTGTGCGCCTCTATTTTATTTGTTTTATACATTTGCATAGCGAACAGAGCATAATAGTGGACTATTGGTGGCCGAATTGGCAACGACATCCGACATCTTCTTAACCAAGTAGAAAAATTATAAAGATAACAAACCGAAAACTCAAACAGACAAATCAAAAAAAAAGAAGAACGAAACACTACATGAACCCCTTTTTGTTTCACTAAACCAACACAGAGACAAATGAGAATAAGACTAACGAAAATCGCGAGCGTCGCTCTTGCCGCCATGCTGCTGCTCATCGGGCAGCTTGCCTTGGCGCAGCAGCGGACAATTCGCGGCAAAGTGGTTGACCACAGCGGTCAGCCGGTCGTCGGGGCTGCCATAGTCGAGGCCGGGACGACTAACGGAACGGTCGCCGACATCGACGGCAACTTCTCCCTCACGTTGCAGACCAACAAGCTGACCATCTCATTCATTGGTTACGAGACGCAGAACCTCGACATCACGGGGCAAAGCTCCGTCAGCGTCACCCTCAAGGAGGATAATGTCGAGCTGGATGACGTCGTCGTCGTCGGCTACGGCCAGATGAAACGCTCGGACATGACGGGATCGGTGGTCTCGGTGGGCGACGACGCCATCAAGAAGTCGGTTGTCACGTCGGTCGACCAGGTGCTCCAGGGCCGCGCGGCGGGCGTCTCCATCCAGGCGAACTCCGGTCAGCCGGGTGCCTCGACATCTATACGAATCCGTGGCACGAACTCGCTCAACGCGACCAACCAGCCTATTTTCGTCATTGACGGCGTTGTCATTGACGCCTCGACGAGCGACGAGAACAGCAACCCGCTCAGCGCCATCAACCCGTCGGACATCGTCTCGATGGACGTCCTCAAAGACGCGTCGGCAACGGCCATCTACGGCTCGCGCGCGTCCAACGGCGTCATCATGATTACAACCAAGAAGGGTAAGAGCGGCGAGAGCACAATCACCTATGACGGCTATGCCGGCTGGCAGGAGATGCCGGTCCACCTCGACATGCTCAACCTCCGCGAATATGCCGCGCACCACAACACGCGCGCCAACCTCGGCATCAATGTCGACCCGAGCTCGGCGTTCGTCCGCCCCGACCTCCTCCCCGATGGGACCGACTGGCAGGACGAGCTCTTCCGCAAGGCCTTCATGCAGAGCCACAACCTCTCGATTGCAGGCGGCAAGGACAAGACGACATACGCCATCAGCGGCGGTTACCTGGATCAGGAGGGCATCGCGACAGGCTCCAGCTTCAAGCGCGTCTCTTTCCGCGGCAACGTCGAGACCGAGGTCAAGAAGTTCCTCCGCAGCGGGGCCAACTTCAGCTTCTCGGAGAGCAAGCAGGAGGTTGGCACCGACAATGACGTCATCATGAGCGCCCTTATGCAGCAGCCCACCGTAGCCGTAACCAGCGCCGACGGGTCTTTCGACGGCCCTGACGACGTCTGGATGCCCGACAACCCGGTAGGTCTCGCGTCGCTCAAGACCAACTACAACCGCAAGCTCAACTTCCGCTTCGGCGCTTGGCTCGAGGCCGACATCATTGACGGCCTCAAGTATAAGAGCGAGGTCACGGCCGACTACAACTTCAACCGTTTCTATTATTACTGCCCGGACTACAAGTTCGGCATCAAGACGCAGGACACCCGCACCAGCAACTGGACGAAGACCTACACGCGCTACTGGAGCTGGCGCAACACTCTGACATATGACAAGGTGTTCGCCGATATCCACAACCTCAACGTCATGATTGGCCAGGAGATGAACCACAGCAACTATGAGACGCAGTACGCATCCGTGACCGGTTTCTCCTCGAACACCACGCCCGACATCTCGGCGGGCGACCAGAGCAAGAGTAGCGCCACGGGCTATAAGAACGACAACTCCATAGCCTCCGTCTTCGGCCGCGTCTTCTACTCCTTCGACGACCGCTACCTCCTCACCGCGACCATACGCCGCGACGGCTCGAGCAAGTTCAGCGACTCTAACCGCTGGGGCTGGTTCCCGTCCGCAGCGCTCGCCTGGAAGCTCTCCAACGAGGCCTTCTTCCCCGAGCAGGATGTGCTGACCAACGCCAAGGTCCGCCTCGGATGGGGTCAGACGGGTAACCAGAATGTCTCCGACTGGGCCTACATGTCCATCCTCTCATATAAGACGACACCTTGGGGCACCGGCGTCCTGACGGGCAACACCGCCAACCCCGACCTCGAGTGGGAGACCACCGATTCTTACAACGTGGGTCTCGACCTCTCCTTCTTCTCCAACCGCATCGAGCTCATTGCCGACGCTTATAAGAAGAAGACGCGCAACCTGCTCCTGCAGCTCCCCCTCCCGGCCTTCCTCGGCTCTGAGGGACAGGGCGCCGCAAGCAACCCGTGGGGCAACGTCGGCTCGCTCGAGAACAAGGGCTTCGAGCTCACTCTCAACACGGTCAACATTGACCGCGGAGGCTTCTCTTGGCGCACCAACCTCGTCTTCTCGCTCAACCGCAACAAGGTCAAGGAGCTCGACTCGTCAAGCTCCACCATCGACAAGACTTACCAGGTCGGCTCTACCAAGTACACCGTGACCCGTACTGTCGAGGGCAAGCCCATCGGCCAGTTCTACGGTTATAAGGTTATCGGAAGGTTCGACAAGCCCGAGGACTTCTATTACACGGACGCTGAGGGCAACGTGAAACAGGTTGCCCTGCCCGAGGGTAACGTAATCGGCAAGAACAGCACCTACATCGGCGACTTCCGCTTCGCAGACATCAACGGCGACGGCAAGATCAACAACGAGGACTGCACTTTCATTGGCAACCCCGAGCCTAAGTTCACTTACGGTATCGGCAACTCGTTCTCCTATAAGGGTATAGACCTCACAATCTTCTTCTCCGGCAGCTACGGCAACGATGCTCTCAACTTCACTCGCCACAAGATTGAGGATCCGCGCGTCAACAGCAACATCCTCAAGGATGCGCTCAACTACGCCAAGGTCGAGAAGATTGACCCCAATGGCTCCGATGACTACCGCAACATGCACGTGGTGGGCGGAGACAGCCGCATGGCCGGCATCCAGGTCTCCGACGCCAACAACAACTACACGCGCGTGTCCGACCTCTTTGTCGAGGACGCTTCGTTCATCCGCCTGCAGAACGTGTCGCTCAGCTATACGTTCCCGCGCAGCTGGAAGTGGATGGAGACGGCGCGCCTCTCCAACGTGCGCGTATACGCCAACGTGCAGAACGTATATACTTGGACCAAGTATAAAGGCATGGATCCCGAGATCGGCGCAATGTATGGTGACGCACTCATGACAGGCTTCGACTACGGCCGCTACCCGTCTCCGCGCATCTTCACGTTCGGCCTTTCTGTAAGCTTCTAAAGCTTCGTACAGCTTTTTTGAATGACTTAACAAAGGAAAGACAATGAAAAACAAGATATTAACAGGTGTGCTCGCCATCGGCGCCATGGCTTTAGCGGGCTGTGACGACTTCCTGACGAGCGAGAACACCTACCAGGCAAACCAGGACTCATACTTCGATAGCGAGGAAGC
Source organism: uncultured Bacteroidales bacterium (assembly GCA_934725785.1). GTDB lineage: Bacteria > Bacteroidota > Bacteroidia > Bacteroidales > Marinilabiliaceae > W3P20-009. The sequence goes on from CAKVCS010000009.1 coordinate 13,437, forward strand.
CGTGGAGAGTGCCATCTACCCGCTGTATAACTATGTGTGGAGCGGTTTCAACGAGAAGTTCTATTATGGCATCGGCGATGGCCGCTCCAACAACATCACGGCACGCTGGTCCGACTACATCTACCCCTACACAAACTTCGCCGAGACGAGCCTCAGCCCGGGTCTAAGCGACGCGTGGGGCTCTTTCTACAGCGTCGTGGCGCAAAGCAACAACGCGATAATCAACATACGCGACAAGGCCACCGGCATCTCCGACGAGTTCCGCACTCAGTCCATCGCCGAGTGCCGATTCATGCGCGGCCTGGCGTACTGGTACATCGCATCCATCTGGGGCAAGGCAATCATATATGAGAACACCGCGGCTATGGTGAACAACACCACCGTGCCGGCCAACAAGAGGGTCGACGCCATGGAGTTCGCCATTCGCGACATGGAGTTCGCGGCCAAGCATCTCCCCGCCACCTCGCGCGGCGAGGGACGCGTCAACTGCTACTCCGCCTACGGAATGCTCAGCCGACTCTACCTCTCCATGGCCGGCCTGACCACCGAGGGGCAGTATGACGGCACCAACGAGGCTACCGACTTCAACCGCGGCACGCGCAACACCTATTACCTCGAGCTGGCGCGCAAGGCTGCCAAAAAGTGCATAGAGGACGGTTCTTTCGCTCTTGTCAAGAATTACGGGGACCTCTTCTCCGTCGAGGGCACCAACAACAACTCCGAGAGCGTCTTCCAGCTGCAATGGCTCAAGGGCGCAACTTCGGCCATTGGCTCAGGGTGCGCAAACCCTATGCCGGCATTCTTCAGCTGGAGCACCATGGTGGGAGAGGTCAACTGGGGCAACGCTACATACGCCAGCTACGACATGGTCCGCGCGTATGACAAGAAGGATCGAATCCGCCGTCACGCGACCATTGCTACCGTAGGCGAGTTCTACCCCCACCTCAACAAGAAAAATGGCGGGTACACCTACAACGAGACCGAGAGCGGCTACGATAACAAGTGCAACATTGTTAAGTACGTCATAGGCAAGATTGACGACAACGGGCAGAGCTACCAGCAGAGCTCGGGTCTCAACACCTACATGATGCGCCTGCCCGAGGTCTATTTCAACTACGCCGAGGCCTGCATGGGCAATAATGACTTCCTCAAGGACGAGAGCGTGCTCCAGTACATGAACCTTGTCCGCGACCGCGCAGGTATGCCCGCTATCACGAGGCTCGACTACGAGACGCTCCTCTACGAGCGCCGAATAGAGCTCGCCTTCGAGGGCCTCTACTGGTACGACCTGCTCCGCCGCTCCTATTATAAGGAGAGCGAGGTCGTCAATTACCTCAACAGCCAGGATCGCAACGCCGGCTACGAGTGGGACGAGTCTGAGGAGTGCCAGTACAAGAAGACCTCCGATGGCACGGGAGTCTCAACGGCCACCGAGGCGAGGCTCGTCCTGCCTATCTCCGACGTCGACGCAGGCCGCGACCCGCTCCTGAACCAGGAACCCGTGGCCTACACGTTCGGCGAGCGCGAGGTCGACGAGGCAACACTGTTCGATTAATTGACTATTGGCTTTGCGCCATTGGCTTTTTAACCTGAAAAACAACAAACAATGAAAGCACTTAGATATATCTGCCTGTCGGGGCTGATTCTCGCCGGTGCGGGCTTCACCGCCTGCGACGATGACGACGACTACTTCGAGTCCGACGCGCAGAACAAGAGCATAGTGGTTGACAAGGTCTATCTGGAGGATGCAGAGAGCAAGACCCCCGATCGCGACATCACAGGGACCTTTGTCCGCGTGGGGCAGCTCATAAGGCTCGAGGGGTCGGGCTTCTACGGAATGAAGAAGGTCTACATAAACGGCTACGATACCTACTTCAACCGCGCCTACGTGGCGGACAACTCGATGCTCGTAACTATCAACACCAAGACCCCCGTCTCCGACGCAGATCCTGCGCAGCGCAACAAGATACGCCTGGTGAAGGACGGGGCGGAGTTCACGTATGACAATCTGGTGATCCGCGCCGCAAGCCCGGCAGTGACGAGCATGAGCTGCACTATGCCTCAGCCCGGGGAGCCTGTCTTCGTCTACGGCGAGA
>CAKVCS010000010.1 GCA_934725785.1 uncultured Bacteroidales bacterium
GTCCTGCGGGTTGAGAAAGTCCATGTCGGAGCAGACGACACCGTCGATGACGTAGATAGGCTTGGTGTCGGAGCTCATGGAGCTCTTGCCGCGGATCTCGATGTCGAAGCCGCCGTTGGTGCGGCCGGTGCTCTGGGTGATGGAGACGCCCGCGACCGCGCCCTGGAGGTTCTCCATGACGGAGGTCGCGCCCTTGGCTGCGAGCTTCTCGGTGGAGACAGACGTGACTGAGCCCGTGAGGTCGCTCTTCTTCATTGTGCCATAGCCGACGGCTACGACCTCCTGGATCTCCTGCGCGTCATCGTGGAGGGTGAAGTTAACCGTGGACTGGCCGGCCACAGCGACCGTCTCAGTGGCGTAGCCCACGAAGGAGACTTGCAGCGTGGCGTCGGCCGGGACGGAGAGCTGGTAGTTGCCGTCAAAGTCGGTAACGGTGCCGACCGTGGTTCCCGCCACGACGACAGCCGCGCCGGGGACAGGCTGCCCCGTGTTGTCCTTGACGACGCCCGAGACCATGCGGTCTTGCGCCATCGCCACGACAGACACGAGCGTCATCAAGAGGCTCGTCGCGAGCCTGCGGATGTTCTTGTAGTGCATTAGTGGTTGTTTTTTGTTAATAGTAGAGAGTTTCACATTGCATGCGCTTGAGAGCCGCCGTCCGTCCCCGCTCCGCTTGGCGGCCGCAGGAGACGCGCGCCCGTTTGCCGACTTTATTACCGATTTTGCGCAAATTGTATTTTTGTGCCATCGTTTGCTTTTGACGACAAACTGATACAAATGTATAAATAAATCATAAAACGAATACTTATCCTATGTGTTTTTTTGAGATATCTGGCAAACGAATGCCGCCCGAGTTCACAGGCTGCCGCACTTGAACATTATCACAAAACATTGATAATAAAAGAAAAAGAAAGCAACGAGCGCAGACTGCGGAGCAAATGTTAAAATAGGAGGCGCACTCAAAAAATTAAGACTGCGCCAAAGAGCGCAAAGCGCGCAATGACGACATTTTTTTGCACAAACCCGCGCACTTGCGCAACAAGCGGCGCGAACTTGGCGTAGACACCCCAAAACGGTAATAATGGTTATTATTACTTGTTAAACAACACACTACACTATAAGATATTTTATAACTTCGCGGCGGATTGCGAAGCAATGGCAAACGATGGCGCACCACACGCCCGCCGAGACGGCGGTCGGCATGGTGGCAAGAGTCGGGCGGCGGCGCCTGGCAATCCGTCAATAGCACCAGAAACTATTAACACAAAACTCAACCTAATGCACAACAAACTCCTACGCAGACTCGCGGCGAGCTTGCTGACATGCCTGGCATCGGTGGCGATGCTGGCGCAGCAGATCACCGTGAGCGGCAACATCAAGGACAACACGGGCTACCCCGTGCCAGGGGCCGCCGTCATGGTGGCCGGCACGACTCAAGGCACCGTGACAGACTTCGACGGCAACTACACCCTGGCGGGCGTGCCCTCCAACGGCAAGCTCACCGTCTCGTTCGTGGGCTACGCCACTCAGACCGAGGAGGTCAAGAGCCGCACGACGATCAACTTCACCCTGCAAGACGACACCAAGGAGCTGCAGGAAGTGGTGGCCGTGGGCTACGGCACCGTGAGCAAGCGCGACCTGACGGGCTCGGTCTCCTCGGTCAAGGCCAAGGACATAGCCGCCGTGCCGGTCTCGAGCGCCAGTGAGGCCCTGACGGGCAAGATGGCGGGCGTGAACGTCTCCGCCACCGAGGGCTCGCCCGACGCCGACGTGAAGATACGCGTCCGCGGCGGCGGCTCGCTCTCGCAGGACAACTCGCCACTCTACATCGTCGACGGCTTCCCCGTGAGCTCGATCAGCGACATCGCGCCGAGCGAGATCGAGAGCATCGACGTGCTCAAGGACGCGTCGAGCACCGCCATCTATGGCGCACGCGGCGCCAACGGCGTCATCATCGTGACGACCAAGAGCGGCAAGGAGGGCAAGACGCAGGTGAACCTGAACGCCTCGTGGGGCGCGAAGAAGGTCACCAAGCTCACCAAGGTCCTCGACCCCTACGAGTACGCCCTCTACCAGTATGAGATTGAGACGGCGAGCTCGAGCGAGACCAGCTCGTCTTACGGCGAGTACGACGACCTCCACATATGGAAGTCCCGCGAGGGCACCGACTACCAGGACGAGATCTTCGGCCGATGGGGCAGCCAGCTGCAGTACAACGCAAACGTCTCGGGCGGCACGAAGGACTTCAAGTACAACATCTCCTTCGCCCACAGCCAGGAGGAGAGCATCATGAAGGGCTCGGGCTTCAACAAGGACAACGTCAACGTCAAGATCAACACAAGCCTCAACAAGTGGCTCACCCTCGACTTCCAGGCGCGCCTGGCCAATCAGAAGATCAAGGGCCTGAGCGGCGGCGCCGACACCAACGAGAGCAACGCCGCGAACTCCATCGTGGCCAAGTCCATCACCTTCCGCCCCATATCCCCCCTGACCGGCAGCTCGGACGACGACGAGGAGAACTCCTCGAACTCCGTCTACAGCCCCCTCGAGAGGCTCGACGACACGTATAAGCAGCAGAACCGCTTCCGCCAGGACTATAACGCCGGACTCAACTGGAAGCCGTTCAGCGGCTGGACCTTCCGCACCGAGTTCGGCTACAACTGGCGCAAGAACAAGACAGACCAGGTCTGGGCCGTCAAGGCCACCCAGAACTCCAAGTTCGGCTACGCCGGCCTGCCGCAGGCATACTTCGAGACCGTGGAGTATAAGAACTGGCGCAACGCGAACACCATCACCTACGACAACAAGAAGCTCTTCGGCAAGCGCGACCGCATGAACATCATGGTGGGCCAGGAGTGGAGCTCGACGAGCCAGGTGACCCGCAACCACACCTCGGTATCCTTCCCCAGCACGTTCACCATCAGCGAGGTCCTGGCCAACACGGGCGCCGGCACGGCCCTGCCCAACGGCAGCGACATCGAGGCCGACGAGAACATGCTCTCCTTCTTCGGCCGCGTGAACTACACGCTCATGGACAAGTACCTCATCACGGCCACCGTCCGCGCCGACGGCTCGTCTAAGTTCGCCGACGGCAACCGCTGGGGCATATTCCCCTCGGCGGCCGTGGCTTGGCGAATCCTCGACGAGGACTTCATGGCCGGCACGAGGGACGTGCTCCAGAACCTCAAGCTCCGCCTCAGCTTCGGCACGGCGGGTAACAACCGCATCAGCTCGGGCCTCATCCAGACCACCTACACCATGGGCAGCAACACGGACAAGGCCCCCTTCTTCGATGAGCAGCGCCAGCCGCAGCTGCAGCACGGCAAGGCCCTCTACAACCCCGACCTGAAGTGGGAGACCACGCTCACGCGCAACGTTGGCATCGACTACGGATTCCTGGACGGCAGGCTCTCGGGTAGCGTGGACCTCTACTGGAACACCACCAAGGACCTCCTCATGAAGGCCACCATCCCGTCGGGCACCGGCTACTCGGAGCAATATCAGAACTTCGGCCAGACGAGCAACAAGGGCGTCGAGGTGGCGCTCAACTACGCCATAGTCGACAACGACGACCTGAAGGTAAACTTCACCTTCAACATAGGATATAACGTCAACAAGATCGACGAGCTCAACACCGACAACCCATACCAGACATCGAACTTCTGCGGCAGCACAATCAACTACGGCAGCGGCGACTTCCGCGTGGCCGAGGGCGGCAGGCTCGGCGAGGTCTGGGGCTACAAGCTGACGGGCTTCTACACCCCCGAGGACGGCAAGGGCAACGGCAACATGAAGCTTGGGGCTAATGGCAACTGGACCATCACCGACGGCAACAACAGCAACACCCTTACCGGCCAGACTCTGCCCGGCGCCCCCATGTTCGAGTGTGACGAGGAGGGCAACCCCGTTTTCCAGAAGATTGGCCAGACCGTGGCCCCGGTGAACGGCGGCTTCGGCTTTGACGCCCAGTGGCGCGGCTTCGACTTCGCGGCATTCTTCAACTACTCGCTCGGCGGCGACATCGTCAACGGCGCCAAGCTCTGCTCCGAGTTCTTCTCCGACAGCCGTAAGGGCTACAACATTGTCAACGACATGCGTATGAGCGAGCGCTTCTCGTTCATCGACCCGAAGACAGGCCTCAACCTTGGCCGTCCGTCGGAAACCACCATCAAATCGCTCGGCGGCACTGAGGCCGTCATGGCGCGACTCAACGAGATCAACGCAGGCAAGAGCCAGTTCAGCCCCGTCGCCGCCACCAAGATGGTGATGCACAGCGGCGTCATAGAGGACGGCTCGTTCCTCAGGATAAACAACGTGACCCTCGGCTACACGCTCAAGAAGGAGCTGACGCAGAAGTGGTTCCTCGAGAAGGTTCGCTTCTACGTGACGGGCTACAACCTCTACTGCTTCACGAACTACAGCGGGGCTGACCCCGAGGTCGACACCAACAAGAACCCCATGTGCCCGGGCATAGACTACGCGGCATATCCGAAGAGCCGCTCCGTGGTAGGCGGTGTCAACATCACCTTTTAACCATACATGACTCAAATGAAGAATATATATCCCATATCGGTCATAGCACTCTCCCTGGCGGGTCTGGCTACTGGTTGCGAGGACTTCCTGGACCAGAACTCCGAGAGCGAGCTGAACACCGAGACCGTGTACAACTCGGTATACTACACGGGCCTGCGCGTCAACAAGGTCTACGGCCTGCTGGGCCAGGACCAGACATACTCGCAGATCATTCCCATCGTCTCGTCGACCAACTCGGACTGCGAGCTCGTCGACGGCCTCGGGGCCAACTGCACGGCGGCCAGCGAGCGCGGCGTGATGAACTACAACGGCACGCCGGCGTCGTGGGAGAAGGGCCAGGGCCGCGTATGGAGCGGCCTCTACGGAGTCATTGAGGACTGCAACCTCAACATTGACGGCATCCGCAACAGCTCGCTCGTCGACGCCGGCGGCACGCAGCAGCGCGCCATGCGCCGCTACCTTGGCGAGAGCCTCACGCTCCGCGCCATGGCCTACCTCGACCTCATCCGCCTCTACGGCGACGTGCCAATGAAGCTGGACAAGAGCCTCGCGGACCTCTCGAACGCCTACGTCGGCAAGACCGACCGCGACGTGATCCTCGACACCCTGATGCTCAACCTCGAGGAGGCCATCGAGCTGCTCCCGTGGGCGGGCGAGGTGTCCGACTACACCACCGAGCACGTCACCCGCGGCTTCGCCGACGCCCTCTACGCCCAGGTGGCCCTCACCCGCGCGGGATACGCCATCCGCGAGGCCTCCAAGCCGGGCTACGAGACGGCAAGCGAGTTCTCCGACGCTCAATACCCCACCCAGCGCCCCGACGCCGAGACCCGCAAGGCCCTCTACGAGAAGGCCCTGGCCAAGCTCTCGGACATCATAAAGAGCGGCAAGCACTCGCTGAACCCATCGTTTGAGGACGAGTGGTACCAGGTTAACCAGCGCACGCTGGACAAGAGCTACCAGGAGAACATTTTCGAGATACCCATGGGCCTGGCGGTGACGGGCGAGCTCGGCTACACCGTCGGCGTGCGCATCAACGGCACAACGAGCACATACGGCACCAAAGGCAACAGCTCGGGCAAGCAGGTGACGACGGCCATGCTCCTCTACTCGTATGACTCCCACGACACCCGCCGCGACATAACGTGCGTCCCCTACCAGATCAAGGAGGATGGCGGCGTGACCAAAGAGATGACGCTGGGCAACAACCCCTTCTCACTCTACATAGGCAAGTGGGACGTCCGCAAGATGAACGATGAGTGGCTGCAGGCCGCCCGCGCCTCGGGCGACAAGGTCATGACGGGCATCAACTGCATCCGCATGCGCTACTCGCAGGTACTCCTGCTCTACGCTGAGGCCCTCAACGAGCTGGCCGGCCCCACAGGTCACGTCTCCGCCGACGCCGGCATCACCGCCATGGAGGCACTCGCCATGGTCCACAGCCGCGCCTTCAGCGAGGCCGACAAGGGCTACGCCGACGCCTACATGGCAAGCGTCCCGACCGACAAGGACGGCTTCTTCGACGCCATTGTCGACGAGAACGCGTGGGAGCTCACGGGCGAGGGTGTCCGCAAGTTCGACCTCATCCGATGGAACCTCCTCGTCAAGAAGACCAACGAGATGAAACAGCAGTATCTCAACGAGATTGTGGGTGTGGTGCCCGAGACTGTCTACTTCAACTACTCCGACGCGGCCAAGACCAAGATTGACGTCAAGAGCTTCACGTGGTACGAGACCCCGAGCGACCCCGACTCTTATGACGGAAGCATGACCAGCTATGGCACAGACGACCTCAAGAGCGGCGCGAGCAAGAACCGCACCAACCTGGCCAGCATCAGCTGCGGCCTCGGCGGCGTGACGACCGACATTGAGGGCTTCGCGGCCCCGGCGACAGGAACGGTAATCAACCGCAACCTCATGCCTATCTACCAGACCACCGTGGCCGACTCGAACGGCACGATAAAGAACTCATACGGATGGTAGCAGACCCTGCGGGCGCGGGGCTCCCAGGCCTGGCCACAGACAAGCGCCAGCCCCCAAGCCCCGCCCCCGCAAGGGACTGAACAAAAGGCGCGTAAGCGCGACGACAAAACAGAAAAAAAATGAAACACGCAAACAAGATAGCCGCACTGGCCTGCATAGCCCTCGCGGGCTGCATGTCGGCCTGCACCGACGGCAACGACTGGGACACCGACGGCAGCCACGCCGGCACGTTCCGCCCGACATCGCCAACCGCCGAGCAGACCGGCAAGGGCGAGACGACAGTGACATTCACATTCGGCACGATCCCCGGCGCCACCAGCTACCAGATTGAGGCGGCCACCGACACCTTCGCCACCGAAGAGATCAATGAGGCCAACATTGTGGCCGAGACTAAGAAGAGCCCCGCCACGGTGGACGGCTTCAAGGTGGAGACCACGTATTACGCGCGAGTACGCGCCTTGAGCGCCTCGGGCTACTCTGCATGGGTGGCGACAAAGAATTTCACCACCGAGGCCATCAACGTCATAAAACAGGACGAGACCGAGACCACCATGACGTCCGTGACCGTCAAGTGGCCAGCCGCGACGGCGCTCACCAAGGCCACCGTCGAGAAGCAGGAGGAGCTGGTCCGCGAGATTGAGCCTACCGACGAGCAGAAGGCCGCAGGCGAGCTCAAGATAACGGAGCTCCAGCCGGCAACCATCTACACGGTGAAGCTCTTTAACGGCGAGAACCGCGTGGGCCTCGTGACCGTAGCGACGCAGTCGGGCGGCCCCACGGGCGACTATAACGTGACCTTCGACCCCTCGCGCACCATGGGCGAGCTGCTGGCCGACGTGGCCGGGCAGGCAGCCGAGGACGGCCACGCCGAGTACTCCGTGACGGTCATCATCCCGTCGGGCGTGCAGGCCGAGATATCCGACAAGCCCGCGGAGGACAGCACCGACGACGCGTCCAAACTCACCCTGCCCAACGGCATGAGCGTCACCTTCTACGGGGAGCGCGGCAACGCCATGGACGAAGTGAGCATCTACAAGAGCCTTGACATAGCCGGGCGCCACTCGGTCGTCAAGTTCCAGAACCTTACGGTGACGGGGAATAGCTACTGCTTTAACCAGAGCGAAGTGTGCAACGTGGACAGCGTTATTTTTGAGGATTGCAAAGTCAGCGGGTTTACAAGCTCAACATTCTTCCGCACGCAAGGTGGCAAGTACGATCCGACCAACGCGATAGGCTGCTTGAAACTTGTGAACTCGGTGTTCGACAACTGCGGTAAGGGTTACGGGTTTATCCACGTGGACGGAGCGATCATCAACAACATCATCGTCGATGGCTGCACATTCAGCAACATATGCACCACGGGCAAATGTTTCTTCATGCAGTCGAAATATAGCCAGAACATCGAGTCGCTGCGCATTATGAACTCAACGTTCTACAACTTCTGCGGCAATGGCCAGTACTTCATCGACTTCAGGGACAAGAGTTTTGGGCCGGATGCTTTTGAGCTCACGAACGTAATCTTTGGCAAGACTGCGGATGAGGTGACTAACAAGAACGTCCGCGGCACCTGCGACAACGCGTCCTTCGCCACGAACTGCTACACGCTCAGTGACTGCTACAAGGTTATAAAAGGGGCGACGGCTTTTACAGAGGAGGACGACACCAACACAAAATACTCTTCGGCCGACATCTTCGCCGACCCCGCGAACGGCGACTTCACGCTCAAGTCGGGCTGCGGCATAGAGAAGTGCGGCGACCCGAGGTGGTATTAGCCCCCGCGCGCCACTTGCGCAAATATTGACCCACAGCCCCCGCGCGGCCAACGTCGGCCCGCGGGGGCTTGCGTTTTTTCACATTGCGGCGCACAAAGGACGGGCAAAGTGTGGGAAATTAGCCACACAATAGCTATACTTGCCAGCAAGGCGCAGGGAGCGCGAAATAATATTATGGACTACGAATACTCCGACGGCAAATACATAGACCCGCTGACCGACTTCGGCTTCAAGCGCATCTTTGGGGACAAGGAGGTCATGATGGCCTTCCTCAACGACCTCATAGAGCCCGCATCGCCCATAGAGGACGTGGAGTACCTCGACAAGGAGGCTGAGCCGGAGGCCGCGCCCTTCCGGGGCGTCATCTACGACCTGCGCTGCCGAACGTCCGCCGGCGAGGAGATGATTGTCGAGATGCAGAACAGGGCGCAGCCCAACTTCCGCGACAGGATCATATACTACCTCTCCCGCTCATTCTCCACCCAGCGGCTGCGCGGCGGGGACTGGGACTACGAGCTCTGCCCAGTGATCGGAGTCTTCTTCATCAACTTCGAGCTCGAGCCGGGCAGGCCCCGACCCATGCGCACCGTCGAGATGCGCGAGCGGGAGACCGGCGAGACATTCACCGACAAGATGCGCGCGTACGTCCTCGAGCTGCCGGGATTCAGGAGGAGGGCGGAGACGGCGTGCAAGGCGAAAACGGACTTCTGGATGTACAACCTCACAAACATGAACGCCATGAACGACAAGCAAGACATACCATTCGCCGACAAGCAGCCGGCCTTCAAGAGGATGTTCTCAATAGCCGAGGTGGCACGAATGAGCCAGGAGGAGCTCAACAAGTACCACATCAGCCAAAAGTCTTACTGGGACGCCTGCTCCGTCCTGGAGGGGGCGAGGCTCGAGGGACTTTCCGAGGGAAGAGCCGAGGGAAGAGCCGAGGGAAGAGCCGAGGGAAGAGAGGCGAAAGCGATGGAAATAGCCAAAGCCTTGAGAGAGATGGGGCTGTCCGAGCTGCAGATAATGATGGCGACAGGGCTGGGCAAGGACGACATTGAGAACCTCAGCTGAGGGCAAAAAACAAAGACATAAAGATGAGAACGGAAGACGCGCGGCGCGCAGCGAGAATGATAAGAGAGGCCAGGTGCGCGATAGCATTCACGGGCGCGGGCATATCACTTGAGAGCGGAGTCCCAACATTCCGCGGGGGAGCCGACAGCGTATGGAGCAAACACGACCCCGAGGACATAGAGATAGGCCGCTTTACCGCCAACCCCGCCAAGAGCTGGAGGACCATAAAGGAGTGCTTCTACTCATTCATGCGGAATAACGACATAAGGCCCAACAAGGCGCACCACGTGCTGGCCCGCATGGAGGCCGACGGGCTGATAAAATCGGTAGTCACGCAGAACATCGACTGCCTGCACCAGATGGCAGGGTCGAAAAACGTCATTGAGTTCCACGGCACTACAGGCACAGCCTCGTGCATGGCGTGCGGACTCAAAGAGCCGGCAGCGGAACTTGACATGACGGCGGACGTGCCGCGATGCCCGCAATGCGGGGGGCTGATGAAACCCGACTTCGTATTCTTCGGCGAGGCCATACCCACAGAAGCCTACGAGCTAAGCATGGACTACGCCAACGACAAGGCCGACCTGTGCCTGGTTGTGGGGACGACGGGAAGCGTGATGCCGGCGGCAATGGTGCCCATACTCGTAAAACGCCGAGGGGGCGCAGTCATAGAGGTGAACCCCGAGCCGTCTGAGCTCACCCGTTATGCCGACGTTTTCCTGCAGGCGGGGGCGGTGGAGGCATTCACCGCGCTGGAGCGGGAGCTGTGGCCGGGCTGCGCAACACAATAGGCCACGCCTCGGCGGCCACCGAGCGCACTCATGGCGCAAAACCTTATTTAACAACCATCAAAGCATAGCAATCGGCTGAAATCGCTACTTTTGCGCAAACTCATAGCGTGACTCATAGTTCGCATACGACCACGCCACCACCATTCAGCGGAAAAACAAGATAACCCGGATTCACATAAATGTCTGTAGAAAACAGCGCGAAGATTCGCAACGTGGCGATAATAGCCCACGTCGACCACGGCAAGACGACCATCGTGGACAAGATGCTCAAGGCCGCCAAGACCTTCAGGGAGAACCAGCAGGTGGGAGACTTGCTGATGGACAACAACGAGTTGGAGCGTGAGCGCGGTATCACGATCCTCGCGAAGAACTGCGCCGTGAAGTGGGGCGACACCAAGATTAACATAATTGACACCCCGGGACACTCGGACTTCGGCGGCGAGGTGGAACGCGTCCTTAATATGGCCGACGGGTGCCTGCTGCTGGTCGACGCCTTCGAGGGCCCCATGCCGCAGACGCGCTTCGTGCTCGAGAAAGCCATAAAAATCGGCCTTAAGCCGATTGTCGTCATAAACAAGGTCGACAAGCCCAACTGCCGCCCCGAGGAGGTCAACGAGGCCGTGTTCGACCTCATGTTCAGCCTCGGCGCCACCGAGAACCAGCTGGACTTCAAGACTGTGTACGGCTCGGCCAAGCAGGGATGGATGAGCACGGACTGGAAGCAGAAGACCGACAACATAGACGCGGTGTTCGAGACGATAATAAACGAGATCCCCGCACCCAAAGTGACCGACGGCACGGTGCAGCTGCTCGTGACGTCGATGGAGTACTCGTCTTACACAGGCCGCATAGCCGTGGGACGCGTACACCGCGGCGAACTCAAGGCCGGGATGGACGTGAGCCTCTGCAAGCGCGACGGGAGGATTGTAAAGCAGCGCATAAAGGAGCTCTACGTGTATGACGGCATGGGCAAGCAGAAAGTTGAGACCGTAGGCTGCGGCGACATCTGCGCCATAGTGGGCTTCGACAGCTTCGACATTGGCGACACCGTGGCGGACGCTGTAAACCCCGAGGCGCTGCCGACAATCGCCATCGACGAGCCGACGATGTCTATGCTCTTCACGATAAACAACTCGCCTTTCTTCGGCAAGGACGGCAAGTTCGTGACCAGCCGCCACATAAAGGACCGATTGTACAAGGAGCTTGAGAAGAACCTCGCCCTGCGCGTGGAGGAGACCGACCGCGCCGACGCGTGGAACGTCTACGGCCGAGGCGTGCTCCACCTCTCGGTGCTCATCGAGACAATGCGCCGCGAGGGATACGAGCTGCAGGTTGGACAGCCGCAAGTCATAATAAAAGAGATTGACGGCAAGAAGTGCGAGCCTGTGGAGGAGCTGACCATAGACCTGCCGGAGGACTACTCGGGCAAGAGCATCGAGATGGTGACCCAGCGCAAGGGCGAGCTGGTGAACATGGAGCGCCACGGCGACCGCATACACCAGGACTTCAAAATTCCGAGCCGCGGCATAATAGGCCTGCGCACCAACCTTATGACAGCCACGGCCGGCGAGGCCGTCATGGCCCACCGCCTGCTCGGCTTCGAGCCTTGGAAAGGCCACATCGACAAGCGCACGAACGGCAGCCTCATAGCCCTGGAGGGCGGCACGGCCTACGCATACTCGCTCGACAAGCTGCAGGATCACGGCAAGTTCTTCATCAACCCGCAAGACGAGGTGTACGCCGGCCAGGTGGTAGGCGAGAACACCCGCGAGGGAGACATTGTGATAAACGTCTGCAAGAGCAAGAAGCTCACCAATATGCGCTCCAAGAGCTCGGACGACGCCGTGCACCTCGCGCCGCCAACCATCTTCAGCCTCGAGGAGGCGCTTGAGTACATCCAGGGCGACGAGTACGTCGAGGTGACGCCCCACTCTATGCGAATCCGCAAGATTCTCCTCAACGAGGCCGACCGCAAGAAAGTGCAAAAGGCTTCGCAGGCGGAGCAGTAGCGGAAGCTCTGGCATACAGTTTCTAATGCAAGACCGTGGCGCGGGTATAAGAACCTGCGTCACGTTTTTTTTTTATATTGCAATACGCAGCTTCACAAATAAACGCATAACACTTGCACAGGTAGAAACTTATGCGACTATGATTGTGATATACAAAAGGTTTTCCCGACAGCAGTCAACTGCTTGTGAAAAAAGCGAATAGCATAAATTACGCTCTATTATACTTGCTCATTCTAACAAAAATCACATCTTGGAACTACAAATAATAACATACAGTATGAAAAAGCGATTTTATGCCTGTGTCTTGAATGCTTATTAACCCCATACGCCTCAGCTTTTGCAGAGAAGAAAAAATGAGACAAGCCAAAAAGAGTTGTGGTTAAATCAGACACGCCGAAAGGGTACATGGAGGCTATCGTTTACGGCAAGAAAAAGTAAGAGAAAAGGGGTTGAGCATCCGTAACCATAAAATTGCGGTCGCTCAACACCGCTCTACTTATGACGGTCGCAGGTTTCATAGACACCAATGCGCAGACAATTTCGGGAATCGTGACAGACAAGGCTGGAGACGGCCCCATAGTCGGCGCACACGCTATCGTCATATGCATGCCAGACCGTTCAATCGCGGCTTACGCCATGACTGACGCAAACGGCAGATTCTCAATTACAAAAAATATACACGGGGTATGCCTCCTGCGGGTGTCGTGCATAGGATACGCGAACGAAGTCGTCCCTATAAAAAAGCTGCCATCGAACGGTATTAGCGTACAGATGACTGCCAAGGCCTTCAACTTGAAAGAGGTCGCTGTAAAGAGACGCGCGCCAGGAGTCGTGGTGAGGGTGGACACGGTAAAATACAAAATAGAGAGGTATACCGACGGCACCGAGCAAGTGCTGGGGGAAGTACTTGACAAGCTGCCAGGCGTGAGAGTGACAGAGGGAGGAAAGGTGACTGCCGGCGGCAAGCTTGTAGACAAGCTGTTGATAAACGGGCAGGACTTCGCCGGGGAGAAGCATGAGCTTCTGACGAAAAACCTCCCATCTGAAATGGTTAAGGACGTCGAGCTGCTTAAGAACTACAACGAATATTCTATATTAGAGGGGTTCAAGAGCAAAGGCACGGCTATAAACATAGGCGTAGATTCTTCCTATACCCGACGCCCAACAGGAAACGCTGAACTTCACTGCGGGTATAAAGGCAAATACCGCGCAAAAGGCAACCTGTTCTTCATAGGCGACCAGGCAATGCTCGGAGTAAGCGCAAAAGCCTACAACACAGGCGAGGAGACCATGAGCATCGAGGAGTACCTCTCAATATGTGGAGGAGTGAAAAACTTCGCCGACGCCATAGGCGGACGCACAACATCGGTTGAAAGGCCGTCCGCGGGGGGTGACGCCTTTTTAAAGGCGGACATTGGCACGCGGCGTCGTAACGACCAAATGGTTACCGCCAACGTCGCATGGAACCCTGACCCCCGACTTAATATAAACGCCTACGCCATCATAAACAGGGAGGGAACTCGCTCCTCATCCCGCATGTCGCGCTCTTTCTTCGGCATGGCGGACACAACCGCCGTCAGATTGGATGAGAGCGGGGGTGAGAACCGAAGAATAGCGAACGTGAGCTTGAACATCAAACTCGTGACATCCGAAAATGGCCTTGCTACATACCGCGGCACGGCGTTCGTCAATCCGGACACTAACAAGGAGTCGGTGGCCTACAACGACACTTCTTATTGGAACTCGGAAAGAAAGGCAGCACGCATGGATCACGACCTGACATACTCACACAAACTCTCAGACAGGCAGCTGCTGACAATCCGCGCCTACGCAGCATACGACCGCAACAGGGCAGACGTGACACTGACGAGAGACTCTTCGCAAACACCAACGCTCAACTCACTCAAAGACACGAGGCAGGAAAGGACATCTTCGGCGGCGATGTGCGGAGGGAGCTTGTCATACATACACCACCTCGGGACGATGTTTAAGCTCAGGGCGAGCTTGGCGTATGATGCCGACCGCACGTCATACGAATCAGAAAGCCAAGACCAGGATTTCCGCACACCAAAGACCCGCTGCAGCTGCGGAGCGACTACACTAAGCCTCTCCGTAAACAAGACTCGGGGCAAGATCCGACTTGGGGCGGGGGCACAGCTCGTAAACTTGAGCAGCCCAGCCTCCCGACTCAAATGGAAAGTGTTGCCCCAAGGCTCAGTAGAGTTCCACTTGTCAAAGCTCAATACGTTGGAGCTGAGCTACGAGAGCAGCCTCACCCGCGACACGGACATCCCATAGGCGGCGACCAAACGTCTCATGAACTACCACACCGTGTATGACTACACAGCATCGGACGAGATGCTGCACTTATATCACGACATCTCGGTCTTCTATATGTACTACAGCAGTATGCGCGACATCTCGGTTGTCATGAACGGCGGGTTTTGCGAAGAAGAAAGCCCCGCCGCCTACGATGAGATGACCGACGGGAGGACAACTTACGAGACGCGCCTCGCCTCCTCGCGGAGCGACCGTTTCGCTCACGCCCTCTTGACGTTCGACAAGGGCTTCTCTATCCCCCTCCGCGCAAAAATCAATATTTATGGAACGGTGAGCCTGAAGCCATCATATTACGGAGGGGTAGCCTATACGATGGAGACAAAGGCCGCGGAGACAAGCATATCGGTTAAGACGCGATTCAAATGCCCCGTAAACGTTGAGATTGGCGGAGGCCTAAACTGGTCAACGACCAGCATCGGAATACTTGACAAACCATCGGAATGGAGGACGTACGACATCCGCATACAGCCACTGGTTGCAAGCAAGAAAAGCGGAGTCAAAGTCAAACTTCCGATATCGTACGTCAGCGACAAGGCAGGCGACGAGGCGCTAAGCTATGTCGACCTCAGCCTAAGCGCAGAGAAGAGGATCGGCCGCCACGCCTCTATATATGCCGAGGCGAACGACATTCTCCACACCGACAGCCGCGACCGGATAACGCGCACCGTGGAAGGCGACCACGAGGACACCGCGACCGAGGCGAGGATGCCAGGCTTCGCACTCATTGGGTTTAAATGGGTATTCTGACCGATTTCCGCAACGCAAAGGGGATAGCGGATACCCCAACACGCGATTTGGCGCGCAGTCAAGGCATACGAACAGATTGACACCGCGTTTAAAAGACAACATATGGGCGCTGTAATTTAGAAGGTTGTATAAATTGCCGCCATCATAAAGGGGGATGCAATAATTATCCATATGTTCGCGGCGTGAAAATCAAATCGACACACGAC
>CAKVCS010000011.1 GCA_934725785.1 uncultured Bacteroidales bacterium
TTGGAGGCATGCCATACTGGAGGGCGCGGAGGAAGTCCTGGTCGATAATCATAGCCTCGTCGTCGCCCTTGTCGGCGAGCCTCATCTGCTCCTTGAACCTCTCCTCCTGGTCAATCGGGTCGTTGAGCTCGCTGTACGCGTTGGCCAGCTCCTTGCCGTTGACCATCAGCTCGAAGCGCTCGGTGAGGCCGGGCTTGGAGCGGTGCTTCTTGGTCAGGGGCGACATCTCGACGGGGTAGTCGGTTATGAATGTGGGCTGGATGTAAGAGCCCTCGCAGAACTCGCCGAATATCTCGTCGATGAGCTTGCCCTTGCCCATGGAGTCGTCAATCTCCATCTTCAGCTCGCGGCACACGGCTCGGATCTCGTCCTCGCTCTTGCCGTCGAGGTCGTATCCGGTCTTCTCCTTGATGGCCTCGAGGATGGGGAGGCGGCGGAAAGGCGCGCGGAAGCTTATGACGTTGCCGTCGATCTCGCTCTCGGGCTTGCCGTTGACGGCGGTGCAGATGGTCTCGAGAAGCCTCTCGGTGAAGCTCATCATCCAGTTGTAGTCCTTGTACTGGACGTAGAGCTCCATGCATGTGAACTCCGGGTTGTGGGTCCTGTCCATGCCCTCGTTGCGGAAGTTCTTCCCTATTTCGTACACGCCCTCGAATCCGCCAACGATGAGCCTCTTGAGATAGAGCTCGGTGGCGATGCGCATGTACATGTCGATATTGAGGGCGTTGAAGTGCGTAATGAAAGGCCTGGCAGACGCTCCACCGGCTATTGCCTGGAGCACAGGCGTCTCGACCTCGGTGTACCCGGCCCCGTCGAGCACAGAGCGGAGGGTGCGGAGGACCGTGGCCCGCTGCAGGAAAGTCTCCTTGACCCCTTTGTTGACGACGAGGTCCACGTACCTTTGGCGGTAGCGGAGCTCGGGGTCCTCGAAGGCGTCATAGACCACGCCGTCCTTTTCCTTGACGACAGGGAGCGGCTTGAGGCTCTTGGCCAAGACGGTCAGGCTCTTGGCGTGGACGGATATCTCCCCAGTCTTTGTACGGAAGACGAACCCCGTCACACCGACGAAGTCGCCGAGGTCGAGCAGCTTCTTGAAGACCACGTTGTAGAGGTCGGCGTTGTCGGGCTGGCAAACCTCGTCGCGGGCTATGTAGACCTGGACGCGGCCTTTGGAGTCTTGCAGCTCGATGAACGAGGCCTTGCCCATGACGCGCCTGCTCATCATCCTGCCGGCGATGCAGACTTGCCGCTCTGGCGCGTCGTCCTTGAATTCCTCGATGATATCGGTAGAGAACGCATTGGTGGGGTACTCGGCCGCGGGATAAGGGTCTATGCCCATATCGCGGAGGCTCTGCAGGTTGTTTCGACGGTTTATCTCCTGCTCGCTTAGGTCTTGGAAGCTCATTTTATTGTGTCTTGTCGGAATGTCATGACAGGCCGCGCCGCGTGCGCTAAGCGTTGTGGCGAGCCGCATAGTAGGACGCTAAGTTAATCACAGAAATTGAGAAAAGCAACTTGGCTCGGCGACCCTAAAAAGTGCGCCGTCCGCCGATGCCCCGAGAGGCTGACGACGGACGGCGCTGAACCGAAATTACAAACAGAAATATGAGTGTGATGTCCTCTCGTTGGTTTTTTGTGGTATGAAGAACAATGATGCGGTCGATTTCGCAAGACCAGCCGCCAACGCCCCCTCCGCAATCGTTTGCGACCGCAAGGCTGCTATGACTGACCTCTTGACAATGCAAACTTACAAACATTTTTGAACATAGCAACACGTTTGCCATATTTTCGCAACATTTAATTTCACAAAGAGGAGAACCAAACTTATAATCACAAAATAATCAATCAATTAAAGCACAAACAAATACAAATATAAATTGCGCAAACGATGCCATTACCCGACATAGACGATGTACAGGGAACACAATACTTGCCTAAGACGTAAAAAAAGCTCGAAGTGTCGGGAGCGGCTCATCAGGGAGCGGCAACGTGTTTATTGTGAAACATTAGTATTTTTGCGACGCCATGTCGGCAACAGAATGAGTTAACATCAATCAAGACAACATTTTATGAGGAACGCGATAAGCAGTTTGTGCCTCGCGGCGTTGGCGATTCTCACATCGCAGCCGGCGGCGGCGGAGGGAACGGACATTAACGGCATCAACTACAACCTCAATGACGAGGACGGCACGGCCGTCGTGACGTGGGCGGGCAAATGCTACTGCTCGGGCGGGGTGTACAAAGGCTCGATAGCCATTCCCGAAAAGGTTGTGAGCGACGGCCGGACATACAGCGTCGTGGGTGTGGGCGCCTACGCATTCTCGCAAAGCACCGAGCTGAGGAGCGTCAGCATCCCGCAAAGCGTAGAGAGCATAGGCAAATACGCGTTCGCCGGGTGCTATGAGCTGGAGGACGTTACGTTCGCTGGCAAGCCATCGGTAAAAAGCATAGGCGGACAGGCTTTCCTGCTGTGCAAGAGCCTGAGCGGCATTGAGATACACGAGAGCGTGGAGAGCATCGGCAAGTACGCGTTCGAGATGTGCGAAAACCTTAAAACCGTGACTTATGCGCCAGACGCGCGCATCGCCCTTATAGACGACTACGTGTTCTGCCACACCGGCCTTGAGACATTCACGCTGCCGCGCAGCGTGACGGCCATCAACCCCGTGGCCTTCTGCTCGAACCCGGGCATAACGGAGGTGACGCTGCCCGCCCAGGTGGAGCGCATCAGCGAGCAGAACCCGTTCGCGTATAACACACAGGTGGAGCGGATGTCCGTCGAGCCAGGCAACAAGAGATACGACTCGCGCGGCGACTGCAACGCCATAATAGAGACGGCGACGAACACGCTGGCCGCGGGGTGCAAGACGAGCAGAATCCCGGCCTCGGTGACCGGCATAGGTCGCAGCGCATTCAACCACTGCACTGACATGACGGACGCGGCTCTGCCGGCGACGATACGCAGCATCGGGAAATACGCTTACCTCGGCTGCACAGGGCTCAAGTCGTTTTACTTCCCGTCGACAATGAGCGTGATGGCTGACTCGGTCTTCTGGAAGGCGACAAGCCTCGACTCGGTGGTGACCATGGCCCAGCGTCCGTTCGTAATAGACGAGAGCGACTTCGAGCCGTCGGTCTACGCCAACGCGACACTCTACGTCCCGGCCGGCACGGCCACCATATACCGCTCGGCACCTGTATGGACCAAGTTCCGCAACATTGTGGAAATGGACAGGTTCGTCGTGGGCGGCATCACATATGATGTCGGCGAAGACGGCAAAGCGCGCGTGGCGCCCGCGAGCGAGGGCGTCGACTACGAGGGAACAGTGACCATACCGTCGGAGGTGGTGAGCGGCGGCAGCCGATTCGAAGTGGCTGGCGCGACTGACGGCGCTTTCTCCAAGCGGGGCAAGGCGGTGAAAGTAATATGGCGCAACAGCGGAACCGGGGCTGAGACATTTTGCGCGTATGGCCAGCGCGGGCATATCCGCATAGAAGGCACAGACGCCGAGGCGAAAGTATACTCAACGAGCGGCACCCTCATGAAGTCCACGCTCAAGCGCAGCATACCCATGGAGCAAGGCGTCTACTTCGTAAAGATTAACGAGGTAAGCTTCAAGGTGATTGTTGACTAACCGCGACTGACAAGTAAAGAGAGACTCGCCCGACCGGACGGTTTGACGCCCCGGCAGGCGAGTCTATTTTTTTGTTGTTCATTGGACAGAGCGCACCGGCGCCAGCGCGAAAAACAAGCGGAGGAGGCCAAAAAGGCACTTTAGTGCGCCAAAAGCATTAAATTCGCGCCTCGTAAGCCCCCATAGCCTTACTGGCCACAAGCTGACAACGAGATGTATGACCTGCTTAACAAAATAGAGACCCCAGCCGACCTCAAACGGCTTGAAGTGAAGCAACTGCCACAGCTGTGTGACGAGTTGCGCCACTACGTGATTGAGCAGATGAGCCATGCGCCAGGACACTTCGCGGCGAGCCTTGGCGTGATAGAGCTGACTGTCGCCATCCACTACGTGTATGACACGCCATATGACAAGCTCGTGTGGGATGTCGGTCATCAGGCTTATGGCCACAAGATATTGACAGGCAGGCGGGAGCGGTTCCACACGTTGCGCAAGAAAGGCGGCATTAGCGGCTTCCCAAACATTTTCGAGAGCGAGTATGACGCGTTTGGCGTAGGCCACTCCTCCACGTCAATATCGGCGGCGCTCGGCATGGCCACGGCGGCGCACCTGAGCGGCGAGAGGGGCAGGCACGTGGTGGCCGTGATTGGAGACGGGGCCCTGACAGGCGGCGAGGCGTTCGAGGCCCTTAACAACATGTCGACAGCCGGGGCCGACATGCTCGTCATCTTGAATGACAACAACATGGCCATAGACAAGGTGACAGGCGGCTTGAGCCAGTATCTGCTCGACATATCCACGTCGAGCCTATACAACAGGCTGCGCAACAAGCTGAGCCAGTACCTCGACCGCAAGGACGACTCGGCCACAGGCAAAACGAGCCTGCTGACCAAGATAACCAACGGGCTGAAGAATCTGGCAAGCCATCAAGCCAACATGTTCGAGGGCCTGAACATCCGCTACTTCGGGCCGACCGATGGTCACGACGTGGAATACCTTGTGAGCATCTTGCGGGATCTCAAACGCATAGGCGGGCCGAAGATGCTCCACGTCATAACCGTGAAGGGCAAGGGATTCAAGGCCGCCGAGGAGGACCCGACCAAATGGCACTCCGTGGGGCGCAGCTTCGACCCCGAGACAGGCGAGCCGCTCGTGAAGCCCTCGGCCACCCCCCACCCCCCGCGTTTTCAGGACGTCTTTGGCGAGACGATACTTGAGTTGGCCCGCAAAAACGACAAGATTCTTGGCATAACGCCCGCCATGCCATCCGGCTGCTCTCTAAGCATTATGATGCGGGAGATGCCCGAGCGTTGCTTTGACGTCGGCATAGCCGAGCAGCACGCCGTGACGTTCGCCGCGGGGCTTGCCATATCAGGCTACACTCCTTTTTGCAACATTTACAGCTCATTCGCCCAGAGGGCCTTCGACCAGGTAATCCACGACGTGGCTCTGCAGCGGCTCAACGTCGTCTTCTGCTTCGACAGGGGCGGCCTGGTGGGCGCTGACGGGGCGACTCACCATGGTGTTTTCGACATAGCTATGCTGCGCCCTGTGCCCAACCTTACACTCATGTCCCCAATGAACGAGCCTGAGCTCCGCAATATGATGTACACGGCGCAGAGGGGCGGCCTCGGCCCCGTGGTGATAAGGTACCCGCGCGGAGAAGGGAGCACCATCGACTGGCGCACCGAGATGGAGGAGATAGAGATTGGCAGAGGTCGGCGACTGAGACCGGGCGGAGACGTGGCTATAATGAGCTACGGGCCGATAGGCGTTGAGGCAGAGGGGGTCTGCGACACATTGTCAGAATGTGGCATATCAGCCGCGCACTACGATATGCGCTTCGCCAAACCTATAGACACCGCGCTGGTTGACGAGGCGATGGCGTGCTGCCGCCTCATTGTCACGATGGAGGACGGGGTGAAGACCGGCGGCATAGGCGACGCGATAACGGAATACGCCAAGGACAACGGATACGCCGGAAAAGTCATAAGGGTAGGCGTACCGGACCGGTTCGTAGGTCACGGCAGCGTAGGCGAGCTATACGCGGAGTGCGGCATGGATGCCCAAAGCGTGATAAAAGAGGTAAAAGAGGCCTTGGCATAATGGCAAAGCCAAAAAAGCGGGAGCCGCCAACGCGTTTGTACTGCGTTGGCGGCTCCCGCCCTTTATTTATCTAAGCCGCGGTTGCGTACGGAGAGCTCATAGGCAAGTCCATAACCGCCCAAATTGACAAGGATGTCAATCATCGCTACGCCCAGCGAGCTGAAGAACGTAATATGCAAGAGTAGCGAGCGAAGAGAGTGCGGCGACAAGGTACGTGTAGGCAGCCCACTTGAGCGCGTCGACAGCCCCATCGCGAGTCTCCCCCACCGCTATGATGCCGCTCTCGGTGAGCCAATTGATGGCTCGCCGGCTGGCGTCAATCTCAACCCCAAGGGTCACGAAGGAGAAGAGTGTTATGACGGCATATGAGGCCACAATAATCTTGAGGGCGAGAGTCCAAGGGAAGAGGCTCGGCATGACGAGCGCAAGGACGAAAGAGCCTATGAAGATTACGTTGAGCAGCGTGTTGGAGACATTGAGGAAAGGCACCAAAGCAGTGCGCAACGCCATTGCCTTGTAGCCCTGCGCATGCTGCAGGGCGTGGCCCGTCTCGTGGGCCGCGACAGCCGCAGCGGCTACCGTGCGAGACTCATAGACATCGGAGCTCAGGTTGACGGTACGGTCGGACGGGTCGTAGAAGTCGGTCAAAGAGCCGGACGTCGGGCGTATTGACACGTTAGACACCCCATTGTCCCTCAACATACGCTGCGCCACCTCGGCACCGCTGTAGGGGAGAGGTATCTGGCTATACTTTTTGAACTTACTCTTGAGCCTGCTGCTGACAATCCAGCTTGCGAGTGCGAACACTCCGAATATTATCCACAACGTCATAATCCTAATTATTGAGTTTTTACACTAAAGAAAAGAGCCACCAAGGCAGAGAACAAAAATCTTGCCAATGGGCACGCCCCTGTCAAATAGTCACAAGGGTCAAGGCTTCGGAATCTTTGCGAAAACCCTGTCTATTACAATTTGAGGGTCAATGTCGAGGCATTTGTAGTCTCCCGACCGGCAAGGAATGTTGCCGAAAACGGAGCAGGGGCGGCAGTCAAGGTCATTGCGCTGTATGACGTCGGCCGGATCCTGCCCATAGCCGAGGAAACCGGCAAAGGGATGTGTGCCGCCCCAAAGTGAAACGACACGGACTCCGAAGAGCGAGCAGATATGCATATTTGACGAGTCCATCGAGACCATGCAGTCCAGGTGAGCCATGAGGGACATCTCGTCTCTTAAAGTCATGACATTGATGGCGTTGAAGCAGCGCTCCCTCAAGTCGAAATTGCTGGGCGTCGCGGCCTCAATCATCAGCCTGACAGCCTCGGCCTCGACAGAGCCTCCACCGAAGAGGAAAATCCTGACATCAGGCGTCTGCAGCAGGCCCTCGATGACCTTAATCATATTATCAGACGGATACATCTTGCCGCGGTGCTGGGCGAATGGTGATATTCCCACCCAAGTCTCGCCAGCCCTGTGGGCAGCGAGCGGCAAGAGCATTTGCGGAATCTGAGGCTTGGGGCGCACATGCCTCTCAGCCGGCACAGTCAGTCCCGCGGCACGGAAAGTATCGGCGTAGCGCTCCGTCATGGGCTTTAGTTGGCGTCTGAGCGTGCCTTCGACGAGCCTTTTTTTGGCAGACCTGCCCTTGTCTATTGAGAAGACGCGGACCCCGGAGAGACGGAAAAGGCTTCGCAGAACTTTAGTCCGAAGCACGTCGTGCAGATCAATCACGGTGTCGAACTTAGCCGGTATGACGTCACCCTCGCCCCCCCTTTGCCTCAGCTCACTGAAAAGCCTCCAGAGACCCGGCAAGCCGCTATTTTCTTTCCTTATGGCCGTACCTATGAAAGTGAAGTTTGGCAGAGCCTCGAAGAAAGGCTCGAAAAGCGGCGTTGAGAGTACCGTGAAATGCACATCGGGGTTCGCCCCGCAGACTGACGCGACGATTGGCGCAGTCATCGCGACATCGCCCATTGCCGTGAGGCGCATAATGAGAACAGACTTCATCCTTGACATGCAGATTTTTCTTAATAGAAGTGCGGGGGGAAAAAGCCCCCCCCGTTGGGCCGTCGCTGGTTGACGATTATTTCTTGGTGGCGTAGAGGACAGGGTTGAGAGCCGGGTCATTATACATTTTCATCTGCTTGTAGACTTTCATGTACTTCCTGCCGGCCTCGATGTCCTCAATAAGTTGCTGAATTGCGAGAGATAGATCCTTGTGCTGCTCGTTGAGCACCGCTAGCTTCTTGGCGCAAGCCTCGACGTGAGCCTTGTCGGCATCGGAACGCGCAGCCTCAATGCCCATGTGGTATATCTTGAGGGCGAGGATGGAGAGCCTGTCAATTGCCCACGCGGGACTCTCGGTGTTGATGCGCGCATCGGCAGCGACCTTCACATTCTTGTACTTGTCGAGGAAATAGGAGTCGATGAACTCGACCATGTCCGTGCGATCCTGGTTGCTCTTGTCTATCCTGCGCTTAATGGCCAGAGCCTTCACGGGGTCAATTTGCGGGTCGCGGATGATGTCCTCAAGATGCCACTGGACGGTGTCTATCCAGTTCTTCCGATACATGAGGTGCTCAATGTCCTCGGGCGCGTAGGGATTGCGCATAGGTGCGTCGACATCGTCGGTCTTGTGGTAGTCGGCGATAGCCTGATTGAAGACGCTCCAATATAGTTCAGTCTCTTTCATTGAATTGCTGGTGTGTTAATGCATATGGTTGATAGCCCGAGATTTAGCAGGGATGCCCCCCCATCAATCACAAAAGCCGGCTGGCGGGCCTCAGGGGCGCGCCGGTCGGACATTGTGACTTCTCTTTGGTTTCCTACTGGGCGGCGAGCTTGGCCTTCACGAGAGGCTCGGCGTCGAAGGCCTGCTCGGAATGGAAGAGGATAACCTGCGAGGCCGTGTCGAATATGTATGTGAAACCATTCTCCTTGCCGACTGCCTCGATGGCCTTGTTGACCTTGTCAACTACCGGCGCTATGAGCTGCTGCTCCTTCTGGGAGAGGCTCTGCTGCGCGAGCTGCTGGAAGCTCTGGATTCGCTCCTGCATGTCCTGTAGCTCTTTCTCCTTGGTCGCCCTGATGAGGTCTGGGAGCGAATCGCGCTTATTGATGTACTCGGTCATCTTCTGCTGCGCCTCTGAGTTCATTATCGCCATCTGGTCCTGCAGCTTCTTAGCCTCCTCCTGGAGCTGGTTCTGCGCCTGGATGGCCTCGGGGAGCTCGGAGAGGATCTTCTGCGAGTTGATATGCGCGAACTTGAGTTCTTGCGCTGAGACTCTGGCCGAGGCGAACAGCGAGGCTACAGATATGGCGGCGAGCGCGGCAACCGTCTTAATGGAAGTCATAGTTTTTTTGATGAGTTAAGGTTCAAATATTCAGTGTTTTCAATGCGATGTGGTCAATTCATGCCGAGCTGCTTCTTGACGAGCGGAGTCACGTCGACGCTCTTGCCTCCGGCGTAGACTACGAGCCCGGCTGCCGATGTCCGCTCAAAGATATAGGTGAAGCCGTTGTTGACCCCGACCTGCTGCACTGCGTCCTTGACCTTTTGCAGGAGCGGGGTGACGAGCTCCTGCTGTTTCTTCTGCAAATCTTGCAAGGCGCTGGAGCGGAAGGCGATGATTCGCTGCTGCATCTCCTGCAGCTCCTCCTCCTTGGCTCTCTGCTGCTCCTGCGTCATCGCCTGGGCCTTGGCCTGATAGTCCTTAATCTGCTTATTGAAGTCCTCCTGAAGGGCCACGAGCTGGTTCTCCATCTTGGTCTGCTCGGCATCGAGCGTCTTCTGTATATTGCTCGCCTCGGGCATGGACTGCAGGAAAGAGTCGGAGTCGAAGTGACCGAACTTGGGCTGTTGCGCCTGCGCCTGGAGAGCCGCGAGAGAGAGAGCCGCTGTCGCGAGCAAGAGGTGTATTTTTGGCATAATAGGTTATTGATGAGAAAGATGAGTTATTACTTGCCGTAGCCGAGCTTGGAGAGCACGGAGTCGGAAATGTCAAGATTCTTGTCGGAGAACATGAGGCCGGAGGCTGAGGCCTTGTCCCAGACGGCGGAGTAGCTCTTCTCTTGAGCCAACGCTGATATGGCATTGAAAATCTGCTCCTGAATGGGCTTGACGAGGACCTCGCGCTGCTTGAACAGCTCGCCGTTCTGGCCGAAGTACTGCTGCTGGAGCTTCTTGGCGGCCTGCTCCTTTTGGACTATCTCGTTCTCCTTGGAGACCTTCATGTCGTTGGAGAGGAAGACGCTCTCTGTACGGTAGGTGTCGTAGAGCTGCTCAACCTCCTGGAGCTTGGCCTTGACCTCGGCCTCGTACTTCTTCGAGAGGTCATTGAGCTGCTCATTTGCCGCCTCGTAGGCGGGGATGTTCTTCAAGATGTATTCGGTGTCTACAAATACCATCTTTTGAGCCACGGCGCAAACACTTGCCGCAACGGCGAGCGCGAGCGATAAAATCAACCTACGCATAGTGCTATGTTTTTGAGTGTTACAAATGTTATACCCTGTTTCGCCCTTAGGTGCAATAAGCGTGCCAACACGGGAGCGCCCCACAGGTGTATACAGTATTAGAAAGACTGACCCATGACGAAATGGAACTGGCTGCCGCCCGCCCCGTTGTAGCCGGAGACCTCGTCGAAGCCATAGCCCCAGTCCATGCCGAGCAGGCCGAAGATTGGCAGGAAGATGCGCACACCGAGTCCGGCGGAGCGCTTGAGGTCGAACGGGCTATAGTCCTCGAACTTGCTCCAGCAGTTGCCCGCCTCGGCAAAGGCGAGCACGAAGACTGTGGCCTGGGGCTGGAGCGTGATCGGGTATCTCAACTCCATCGTGTACTTGTTATATATGTTGCCATCGTAGGAGTATGATGACGACGCGCGAGGCGTGAGCGACGAGTTCTCATAGCCGCGGAGGCCGATGGTCTCCTCTCCATACGTGCTGTAACCGCTCATGCCGTCGCCACCCATGACGTACTTCTCAAAGGGCGACTTGCGATACCTGTCATAATACCCGAGGAAGCCCATCTCGAACTTGCCCATAAGGATGAGCTTACGGTTGGGCGTGAGAGGCTTGAAGACCTGGCCCTTGAGCGACCACTTGTGGTACTCGATGAAGTTGTATAGCTTCTGCTGGTCGTCCTCGTTTCGCCAGTCGTGATTGGAGAACGCCGAGTAAGGCGGCGTGAGCTTGACCCCAATGGAGAAGAGCGATCCGCTGCGCGTGAATATCGGGTTGTCTATTGAGTTTCTGGTGAGCGTAATGCCGAGAGCGAGGTTGTGGCTCTGGCCGTTCTGCATCAGGAAGTACTGCCAATTGCGGAGTCGGTAGTGCTGATAAGAGATGTCCATAGAGAGGACGAACCAGTCGTCGGGCCAAGTGAGCCTCTTGCCGAAACCTACTGAGAAACCTGATACTTTTCGGAACTGCTTGATGCTGCTCTTTGACGGCACAACGTTGTCGGTGTTAGTGTAGCCGGATGTGTAGCCGTTGTAGAAGTTGTTGTAGTAGCTGCTGGAGACACCGGTCTGGGAGGAGTAGAAAGCCGAGACGGAGAAAGAGTTCGGCCTCTTGCCTCCGAGCCAAGGCTCGGTGAACGAGAACGAGAGAGACTTGAAGTACTTGCCGTTGGCCTGAGCCTTGAGCGAAAGCTTCTGTCCGTCGCCCGTAGGGAGCGGCGAGTAGGCCTCCTTGTTAAATATGTTCTGAATGGAGAAATTGTTGAACGACACTCCGAGCGAGCCGACGAACATGCCTGCGCCCCAACCGCCGGAGAGCTCGATCTGGTCGTTGCTCTTCTCCTCGAGGTTGTAAACAATATCAACCGTCCCGTTCTCGTAGTTTGGCTGCGGCACTGGGTTGATGGTCTCGGGGTTGAAATGTCCGAGCTGAGCGAGCTCACGGACAGTACGTATAAGCTCGCTCTTGCTGAAGAGCTGGCCGGGCTTAGTCCTTATCTCGCGGCGGACCACGTGTTCCTTGGTCTTATCGTTGCCGTTGATAATGACTTCGTTGATTGTGGCCTGAGACCCCTCGACGACGCGCATCTCAAGGTCGATAGTGTCGCCCTCAATGCGCGACTCGACGGGCGTTATGCTTGAGAAGAGGTAGCCGTTGTCCATATAGAGGTTGTGGACGGCGTCGTCCGCCTCGAAGAGCCTCTTGTTGAGCTTCTTAGTGTCATAGACATCACCGCGCTTCATGCCGAGGACGCGTGAAAGGTAGTCGCCGGCGTAGATGCTGTTGCCCACCCACTTTATGTCTCCGATGAAGTATTGGCTGCCCTCCTCAATATAGACGTCGATGTCCACCATGTTGTCCTTGTAGGGCTGGACGGTCTGATTGACGACCTTGGCGTCGTGGTATCCGCGCTCGTTGTAGAAATCGACAAGGGCGGCGAGATCCTTCTCGTAGAGTTCCTTGACGAACTTCTTGGTCCTGAAGAGGTTGATGAGACCCTTCTGGTTGGTCTTCTTCATGGCGCGGTTGAGCTTGCGGTAGGTCATGACCTTGTTGCCATGGAAGTTGAGCTTGTGGACCTTGACCTTGTCCTTCTTGTCGACAGTAATGTCGAGAATGACGTGGTTGTCGTTGATCTTGTCGACCCTTTGGGCCACGTTGACGTCGACGTTGTAGAAGCCTTTGCCCACAAAATAATCCTTGACGTATTTCTCGGCCCTCTTGATGAGGAAAGGCGTTACCTGCGCCTCCTCCATTATAGCCACCTTGTCGTGGACCTCCTTGATGTCGGATCTCTTAAGCCCGATGAAGTTGACCTTGCTGAGCCTTGGCCTCTCCTTGAGCGCGACCTCAATGACAACGTGCCCGTCCTGAGTGTCCTTGTAATACATTTTGACGTCGGAGAAGAGCCCATTGTTGAGGTACCTCTTGACCGACTGGGTGATCTCGTCGCCCGGTATGGCGACCTCCTGGCCTTTGCGCAGCCCGGAGAGGTTGACGAGCAGCGAGTGGTCCATATGCTGCACTCCGGTGACGATGATGTCGTCAATGATGAATTTCCTGGCGACCCCAGAGTAAGACACCTTGTCAACTTGCCGCTCGGGCGCGGGCGTCGAGACGAGCGCGGAGTCGGCAGGCTCGTCGGCCTGCGCCCATGCGGAGACGCGGAGCGAGAGAATGGTGAAGAGAGCCAGAAAAATTTTCTTTAACATTAGTCGGGACTATGTGTTTTGGGGAGTGAAATTGTCGTGGATAAGTGCGCGCGTATTGTTATTTGTCGACGAGCTGCTCGCTCGTCTTGCCGAAACGCCTTTCGCGGTGCTGATAGTCGACTATGGCCTTATAGAGATCCTCGGCTTGGAAATCGGGCCAAAGGGTGTCGGTGAAGTAGAACTCGGAGTAGGCGGTCTGCCAAAGCAGGAAGTTGCTTATGCGGTACTCGCCACTGGTCCGGATGAGCAGTTCGGGGTCGGGTATGAAGTGAGACGGCATGAACTGCGCGAAAGTGGCCTCATCAACATTCCCGGGGTCCAACTCACCGTTTTTCACGGCCGATGCTATCCGCCTTGCTGTCTCGGCTATCTCCCACCTGCCGCTGTAGCTGAGCGCGAGGACGAGGGTGAGTCCCGTGTTGTCCTTAGTCTTCTCCTCCGCGGCCTGCATTTTCTTGCGGAGCGCATCGGGCAGGCGCCCGTCTCCAACCATCTTGACCCGGACATTGTTCTTGACGAGCTCGGCGATCTCGCTCTCGATGGTGGAGCCGAGGAGCGACATCAGCCCGGAGACCTCGGCCGCAGGCCGACTCCAGTTCTCGGTTGAGAAGGCGTAGAGCGTAAGGAACTTGACCCCCGCTATCTGCGCGGCCTCGGTAACCCGCCTGACGGACCCGACGCCAAACTTGTGACCGACGAGGCGTATGTTGCCCTGCTTCTTGGCCCAGCGCCCGTTGCCGTCCATGATGACGGCTATGTGCGCCGGCACTCTCGCGGGGTCAATCTGCTCCTTGTATGTCATAGTAAACTATCTGTCGTTCAATATGTAGTGGCACCATGCTTACTTGCGTCCGCCATGGAGATAACCATCGTTGCAAGCGAGGGATCGCGGCCAGAGGCTGAAAGAGACGGCCACGCATAGGTGCGAGAACCAATCGTTGTTGTGCGTAAGCTTGTGCACCCCGTTTCTGTAGGGGTCGGCGGGGTCGAACGTGCCGTTTAAATCCTCGACACACTCGAGCTCGTCGGTGAAAGTCTTGTGGAAAGTCCACTCCAAGCCGAGTCGGAGGTACTTATTGACCTTATACTTAACCCCGAGACCAAAAGGCAAAGATAATACAAATTGGCGTTTTTTAGCACCTTCGCTATAACGAGAGTAGGCCGTGCAGCCGAGACCGAGAGCGAGGTAGGGCGTGAATCGCGTCTGCTCCTTGCGGAACATATGGTCGAAGCTGAGGAAATTGAACTCGCCGAGGAAGGAGACGTCGACAAGGCCGCTATTGAACTCGCATCCGAGCGGCCTGACGAGCTCGACCTGCCCCTCGGAGAATCCGCCCCCGCTCGGTGTGACGGCCGACGAGTAGACATCGGGCGACTTGTCGTCATACTTGCCGGCGATGCCGAAATAGCCGGCCTGGCCCCGAATGGCTATGCGATCGTTTGCCATGTAACGGCCGAAAAAAGCCGCCGCCGGCCTCGTCATCTTGAACTGCCGCGAGGGGTTCATCTCGCCGAGGTAGTAGCTGCCGCCAGCCATAAGGCCCAGCTCGAGGCGGTCTTGCGCGCAAGCCCGGGCTGGGAGCATGGAGGCGATGGCGAAGAGCGCGGCAGCGAGGGCAAGCGCGGCCTGGCTCACCGGCGAGCCTTGCCGAAGATGGCGCGCATATGTTAGTTTTTCGAGGCTTGACATCTGCAGAGGGTGGAGAACCGATGGCTGCGCGAAGGTGTGGCACGGCCACGGAATATGTGACATAAATTCAATACGCGACGCGAAATAATCTACGAAAGCCCTGCGGATCGCTGTTTCTCGTTCGGGTTGCGGGCGTCGGCCCCCCATAGGAGCTTCTCGCGCAGGGTGCGGAAGAAGGAGTAGCTTGAGAGCTGGATGCGCTTGACCCCAATGTTGGCCTTGGCAATTCGCAGCCGCCCCCCGCTGGGCATGAGGTGCGTCTGGCCGTCGAAGGAGGCCATGACGTTGGGGCCGCGGCCGTCGACAATGATGTTGATGACCACATTGTCTGGCAAGACGAGCGGGCGGATTGAAAGATTGTGGGGCGCCACGGGCGTGAGGATGAGATTGCTCGACGTCGGGGCCACTATGGGTCCTCCGACCGAGAGGGAGTAGGCGGTGGAGCCTGTGGACGTGGCCACAATGAGGCCGTCGGCCCAGAAGGTGGCGAGATAATCGCCATCGACATAGGTGTCGAGCGTAAGCATGGACGAGTTGTCGCACTTCGAGATGGCGAACTCGTTGATTGCGAAGCCTATGGGGTCTCGCGTTCCGTCGGCGTACATGTTGATGACGGTCACGTCCGTCGTTCGGTAGTTGCCCTCAATGAGGTCGGCCACCGCCTGCTGGAGC
>CAKVCS010000012.1 GCA_934725785.1 uncultured Bacteroidales bacterium
TAGCTCCACATGGTCGAACTTGGCCTCGTAGTCCCTTACGGCCGCGTCGCCCCTGCCGCGCACGTCGTCGAGGACGGACTGGACAGTGCTGACGAGGCTGCTGTTGTCGAAATGCGGACGCTTGAGAATCTCATCCCACCGCGCCTTGTCCGGATATCTTACAATCTCCATTTCAATCCTCCGAGTATAGTGGCATCTTTACAATATCATCTTCTCAATAGGCATCACGAGGATGCCCTCGGCGCCGAGCTGCTTGAGCTTTCCGATCACCTCCCAGAAGTGCTTCTCTTCGATAACCGAGGCCACAGAGCTCCAGCCCTCGGTCTCGAGCTTAGTGATGGTCGGCGCCTTGAGGCCGGGCAGCAGGTCGCACACGGCCGGGATCTTGTCGGTCTTGACGTTGAGCACAATGTATTTCTTGCCCTCGGCGTTCTTGTAAGAGTCGAAACGGAAGAGCAGCTCGCCGAGTATCTCCTTCTTGTCGAGGGATAGGTTTTTGTTGCCAATGAGCACGGCCTCGGACTTCATGACGACCTCGACCTCGACAAGGTTGTTGGAGACGAGGGTGGACCCAGAGCTCACGATGTCGAAAATGGAGTCGGCGAGCCCGATGCCCGGCGCTATCTCGACGGAGCCGGTTATGACGTGGACGTCGGCCTTGATGCCGTTCTCGGCGAGGAAGCGCTTGAGGATGCCGGGATAGGAGGTTGCAATCTTCTTGCCATCGAACCATTTGAGCCCCATGGTGTCGAACTCACCCTGGCGTGCCTTGGGAATGGCGAGCGAGAGGCGGCACTTGCTGAAGTCGAGCCTCCTGACAATCTCAGCGTCCTCCTGCCTCTCCTCGAACTCGTTCTCGCCGACAATCCCTACATCAGCAATGCCGCTTGCCACAGCCTGGGGGATGTCATCGTCGCGCAGGTAGAGAATCTCAACGGGGAAATTCTTGGCGGGGACCAGCAGCGTGCGCTTGCTCTGCTCAATCTTGATGCTGCTCTCGGCCAGCATCGTCATAGTCTCCTCAAAGAGGCGGCCCTTGGTCTGTACGGCGATACGTAACATTTAGCTTATGTGTTTTTGTGTGTTATCTGAGAAAGAAAGGAGGCTCACCCTGCCGTGAGCTGGGTGAGCCTCATATATGTCTTGGCCGGCCTGGCGTCCGCGCGCCCGCCTCTCTCCATCTACGAGAACTCCCCCTCCGCCACCACGCGATGGTGATGGTGGAGATGCGCTGCCGCATGATGAATGCCAAACTTAGTCATATGATATTATTAACGTCTTGCCTGCTTAACTTGACACACAAAGTTAAACATAAAACCCCACACCGCAAAAAAAAATGGCAGACCGCAGGCAAAAAGCGGAGCGCGGCCGTCTTTACTTAAACAGCTCGGCGGCTACGGAGCAGACAGTGTCGACCGCCCCTAGAGTATAGAAATGTACGCATGGCACCCCGTGGCGGACGAGATCATCGGCCTGCGCGAGGAGATGGTCTCGCCCCAGCGATTTGATGTCCTCGTCTTTTGCAGCGTTGACGGCTCTCACGAAGGCGTCGGGAATCTCGGTGCCGAAAACGCTGGGCAGTATGGAGAGCTGCGCCCTGCGGCTCAGCGGCTTAAGTCCCGGCACGATTGGTACGCTGACGCCAGCGGCTGCCGCGGAGTCGCGGAAGCGGTAGAAGCGCTCATTGTCGAAGAACAGCTGGGTTATGACATATTCGGCCCCCATGTCGACCTTGCGCTTGAGCCAGTCGATGTCGCTCTGCATGTTTGGAGCCTCGGCGTGCTTCTCGGGGTATCCGGCCACGCCGAAGGAGAAAGGGACTGAGGGCGGGTCGACCTTCACGCCGTCTATTAGGCAACCGCGGTTGAAGTCGGAGACTTGAGCGATCAAGTCCGTCGCGTGGGCATGGCTCATCTCCTTTGGCACTACGGTCTCCTTATCATTATCCCCGCGGAGCAGGAACAGGTCGTGAATGCCGAGAAAATTGAGGTCGATGAGCGAGTACTCGGTCTCCTCGGGAGTGAATCCTTGGCATATAATGTGTGGGACGGTGGGGATGCCGAACCTGTGGTGTATGGCGGCCGCCACGGCCACAGTCCCCGGCCTCTTGCGGACAAACTTCTTGCGGAGCATACCACCCTCAAGCTGCTCGAAGACAGGCTCGGAGTGGTGTATGGTGATGTTGACGAAAAGAGGCGAGAACCGCATCATCTTTTCAATGTCGTCCATGAGCTTTTCCGTCCCCTTGCCCTTGAGGGGCGGGAGAACCTCGATAGAGAAGCCGGCCTGCGTACGGCCTCGGAGAATTTCGGCTACTGAAGGCATGTGAGTCTTATGTTGGAGTGAAATGTCAGAAGGGGGAGGTGGCGCTCGCCAGTTCCGTCCGACGGCGCAAAATTAGTGAAAAAGGGTGGGTGTTCGGGAGAAAGGCTTTCCAAAGAGTCGGCGATAGTACTCATATGGCAGAATAAAATTCTCATTTTGCCCTCATTAGACAGAAAACCCGCAGCGCCATCGTGACGCTGCGGGAATATGTCATGGTTCGCGAATGGGGCCTGGAGGGCCACCAGTCAGCGCACGCGGATTAGGCGAGCGCGAGGCGAATCATATTGACTGGCTTGAGGGTCTTTGAGACCTTGGCGAGATACTCGCCTACAGAGAGCTTGCTCTCATCGCCGTCGCCGGCGAAGAACGCCTGCTCGACAAGGGTGCTCTCCTTGAAGAACTTGTTGAGTCGGCCCATGGCGATCTTCTCAATCATTGCCTCGGGCTTATTCTCGTTGCGAGCCTGCTCCTTGCCGACCTCGAGCTCGTGGTCGATGGTAGCCTGCGGGACCTCGTCCCTGTTGACAGCGACAGGGCTCATGGTCGCGATCTGCATAGCGACCTTCTTGCCGACCTCGGCGTCGACCACCTCGTTGAAGCCAACGACAGCTGCGATTTTCTTATTGTGGACGTAGAGGGCTACGCACTCTGCGTCAATTTGCTCATATGCGGAGAGGTCAATCTTCTCACCGATAACGCCGGTGAGCTCGTTTACATTCTCGGCTACCGTGTGGCCGTCGAGCTCGAGAGCCTTGAGCTCATCGAGGTTTGCGGGGCGCGCCTCGACAGCGAGGTCGAGGATCTTGTTCGCGAGGGTCTGGAATTTCTCGTTCTCGGCGACGAAGTCGGTCTCCGCGTTGAGGATGATAGCGACGCCGTGCTTAGCGTCGTCGGAGATTTTGGCTATTGCCACGCCGTCCTTAGCCTCACGGTCAGCCCTCTTGGCCGCGACGAGCTGCCCGCGCTCGCGGAGGATGTCGCGTGCGCGGTCGAAATCGCCGTCAGCCTCAGTGAGAGCCTTCTTGCAGTCCATCATGCCTGCATTGGTCAGGTCGCGGAGCTTCTTGACGTCTTGTGCTGTGATTGCCATAATTGCAATATGTTTTTTGGGTAAACTAACTCTTAGTGAGCGAAAGACGCCCGCGCCGGCCTCGTCATCTTGGAGAGCAGGTGCGGGCGTCAGTTATTGTTTTTAAGTCGATCAGGCTTAAAAAGCGCGACCTCCGCTGTTACTCAGCTGCGGGAGCCTGAGCCTCCTCGGCCTTGTCCTCGGCGGCCTTGCGAGCGCCAGCCTTGCGAGCGCCGGCCTTGGGGGCCTTCTTCTCCTCGGTCTCGGCGTCGTCGAGCTTCTCGGCCTTGCGCTCCTCGAGGCCCTCGCGGATGGCCTGCGTCATGATGTCGACGACAAGCTCGATGGACTTCGAGGCGTCATCGTTGGCAGGTATGACGTAGTCGACATCGGCGGGGTTGGAGTTGGTGTCGACCATTGCGAAGACGGGGATGCAGAGACGGTTAGCCTCCTTGATCGCGATGTGCTCCTTGGTCACGTCGACGACGAACATGGCAGCCGGGAGACGGTTGAGGTCGGCGATGGAGCCAAGGTTCTTGTTGAGCTTCTCGCGCTGACGGTTGATCTGGAGCCTCTCCCTCTTAGAAAGACTGTTGAAAACGGGATCGGCGATGAGCTTGTCGAGAGAGCCCATCTTCTTGACGGTCTTGCGGATGGTAGGGAAGTTGGTGAGCATACCACCCGGCCAGCGCTCCACGACGAAAGGCATGCCGACAGCGCCGACCTTCTCGGCGACGATGTCGCGGGCCTGCCTCTTGGTGGCTACGAAGAGCACCTTGCGACCTGACTTGGCAACCTGCTTGAGGGCCTCAGCGGCCTCGTCAATCTTGGCTACGGTTTTATGGAGATCGAGGATGTGGATTCCGTTCTTCTCCATGAAGATGTACGGCTTCATGGCGGGGTTCCACTTACGCTTCAGGTGGCCGAAGTGGACACCTGCGTCCAAAAGCTGATCGAAATTAGTTCTTGACATTAGATTGTCTTGTTTGGGTTGTTTACGTTCTGTTTCGTCAACCGGCGGGTAGGCCTCAGGCATCCAGCCGGTTTAGATACTAAACACTCACTTTGCGCGCCCGGAGGGGAGACTTTCGGGCGGGCCAGCTCTGCGAAGAGGTAATAAAGGGTATTAACGCTTGCTGAACTGGAACTTCTTGCGAGCCTTTGGCTGACCAGGCTTCTTGCGCTCGACGACACGGGAGTCGCGAGTCATGAAGCCCTGCGCCTTGAGGGCCGGCTTGTCCTCGGCGTTGATCTTGACGAGGGCGCGCGCGATGGCGAGACGGAGCGCCTCGGCCTGACCCTTGATTCCGCCGCCGTCGAGGTTGGCCTTGATGTCGTAGTTCTCGGTGACGCCGAGGGTCGCGAGAGGCTGCTTGACGATGAACTGGAGGTTCTTGTCGGGGAAATAGTTCTCCAAGTCGCGCTTGTTGATCTTGATCTCGCCCTTACCTGCGGTGAGGTATACGCGGGCAACGGCAGCTTTACGCCTGCCGAGTGCGTTAGTAACTTCTGCCATTAGTAAATCTCGTTAAGGTCAATCTGTTTGGGTTGCTGAGCCTCCTGGTCGTGCTCTGCGCCGACGTAGACGCGGAGGTTCTTGAGGAGCTTTGCGCCGAGGCGGTTCTTGGGGAGCATGCCCTTGACCGAGTGCTCGATGAGCTTGCGGGGGTCCTTGCTGAGAATCTCGCCGGCCGTCTTGTCATGGCGGCCGCCGGGGTAGCCCGAGTAGGAGAAGATGACCTTGCCCTGGAGCTTGTTGCCCGTGAGGCGTATCTTGTCGGCGTTGATGATGATGACGTTGTCACCGCAGTCGACATGAGGCGTGAAGTTAGGTTTGTTCTTGCCACGGAGCACCTTCGCGACCTTGGAGGCGAGGCGGCCGAGGACTTGATCCGTAGCGTCAATGAGCAGCCACTGCTTATTGACGGTGGCCTGGTTGGCCGACACGGTCTTGTAGCTTAAAGTATCCACAGTCTTTTGTTGTGTAATGGATTAATAACGATATTATTTACTTCGCGTGCGGGTTTGGTTCCAAGTGTTTGCATCTGAGCCTTTTACGCCCCTTTTGTCCAACTTCAACAGCGTAGGCTCACACTCTCAGCCCGGTGTCATCACGACATCACCCGCACACATTGCCGGATAATAATCAGGCGCGAATTTAGTGATTATGATTGACTTCCCCGCGGAATGTGCGACATTTTTTCTCGTAATAAATTGTCATTTACGGCATTTCGCGCAGAGGGCGGCGCCTCCTGTCAGAGGGAGAAGGCAACGGCCTCGATGCCGATACGGCGCGCCTCTGCGACGTTGATGTCGGAGTCGTCATAGAAGGCGGCGTCGGCGGGCCTGACGCCCAGGTCGGAAAGGACGAGCTGCCAAGCGCGCGGGTCCGGCTTGCTCATGCCTATCTCCTGCGAGAAGTACACGCGGTCGAAGAGGGAGTCGAACGAGCCGAGGTCGGGGTACATGTCGCGGAACTCGGACCGGCACCTGAGGGCGTGGAGCTCGTTGCAGTTGCTGAGGAGCGCGACGAGCGCGCCCTGCCTGCGCGCCTCGCGCACGGCCAGCACCGAGTCGCGGCAGAAGCCGAGCAGCATGGCGCCCCACGCCTCGACGATCTGCCCGTCGTCGGCGCGGCCGAGCCGGCAGGCCTCACGGACGCCCGATATGAAGTCGGGCGTAGAGACCTTCCCGTCGCAATAGTCCGCGAAGACGCCGCCAGCCGCATGGCTGTTGGAGACGGGGCCGTCGAGATGGGGCATGCCGAGTTTCTCGAGGGCGGCCATAGTCCGTCGCGCGTCGACCTTGTAGAGCACGTTGCCGAGGTCAAAAATGTGCAGGCGTTTGTTTGGCAGGAGGTGCCGAGAGAGAGAGTCTTTCATTATCACGTAATTTGAAGTTCGAAAGTGCTATTTGGCCACGAGGCGCGCGAGATAGTCGCAGTTGTCGCCCTCGAAGACGACCTCGAACGAGAGGCCCGCGGCCTGGGCCGCGTCGGCAAGCGTCCGCTGGTCGACGAAGAGCCAGCTGAACTCGTCTGAGCGCTCGCCGCGGAACACGTATGTGTATGACATCTCGCCGTAATAGCGTCCGCCAATGGGGAGCGAGTAGCTGCCGTCCTCCTCCTCGTAGAGGTATATGAGGTCGGTGGAGTCGACGAGAATCTGACCACCGGGCGAGAGGAGCGACTTGGCCTTGGCGAGAAGCCGGCCGAGGCGGTCGAGCGTGCCGGCAATGCCAGTTCCGTTCATGAGTAGCAAGACGGTGTCGAAGGCCTCGGCGGGCTGGAACGCGAAGAAGTCGCCCTCGTGGACTCGCCGGACCCCGCGGCACCTCATCACTTTGGCCGCAGCCGGGGAAAAGTCCAAGGCCTCGACATCGACCCCGTGGTCCTGCAGCCAGAGGGCGTGACAGCCGGAGCCCGCCCCGACGTCGAGTGTGCGCCCGGAGGCGAGAGTGAGAGCGCGCAGCTCCTTGGGCTGCATGGCGTAGTCGCCGTTGTGGAAGAAAATGGCCACGGGCCACTCCTCGGTGTCGACAGTGTCGCTCTCCACCTTCAGGACGGCGTCAAGGGCTCCGTTGTAGTAGGCCTCAAGGGCTTTGCCAAAAATGTCTTTTTCCATGTGTGGGGCTGGAGTTTTATAGGTAAAAGGAGCAAGAATGGCGGAGGCGGACGCAGCCGCGGCTTAATGAAAAAAGCCTCGCCACCTTCCGATGACGAGGCTATAACCCTGATAATTGTGGGCCCACTTGGGCTTGAACCAAGGACCCTCTGATTATGAGTCAGATGCTACTAACCAACTGAGCTATGGGCCCGAAACTTCAACAGGGTTGAGGTTGTCTCGCGAGCATCTCTCTCGAAAGACGATGCAAAGGTAGGAATGTTTCCCGAATAAGCAAAGGCCATGGGCATAAATTCTCAGAAAAAATCCGGGGGGACTCAGCTTTGCGGACTTTCATCCGTCGGCGGGAGGGGCGACTACACCTCTTGCGGAGCTCCGCGCCCAACGGAGAAATAGCGGCAGAAGTCGTGCGAGAAATAGAACCCGCAGACCGACGAGGCAGGCTCCATCATGAGCGAGGAGTTAAGCACCATAGGGATTCGCGAGGAGACACCGAGGGCGTCGAAGAGGGTGACCTTGTGGGAATGGTCGGGCGAAATGGGGTATCCTATGGCCGGTCGGATACCCTGGTAGTGGCCTCGCAGCATCTCGGCCGGATTGAAACTCTCGGCCTGGGCGAAGCCCCACATCTCCGTCCGCACCTTATAGTGCAGCCACTCGGACAGGGCCTCGACGAGCCTGTCGGCCAGGAGCTGATACATGATGGCGGAGTAGTCGTCTCCCTGCTCCCTCATCTTGTCGGTCTTGTCCTTGAGACCGGCGCCGGACGTGGCAGCGAAGAGGCCGAGATGGTCGGGAAAACCGGCCGGCGCCACGTAGTCGGCAAGCGACAGGCAGGCCCCGTCGCGTTCGGAGACGGCGTGCTGTCGCATGAATTGGAAATGTGCCAAAGGAGTCGAGCGAGCCTCGTCGGCGAAGATGGTGACGGTGTCGGCCTCCGACCTGTTTGCGGGGAAAAGGCCGACAACGGCGCAAGCCTCGGTTAGCCCGTCATCGGCGAGCCTGCGCAGGTATTCATCGGCATCGGCGCGCAGCTTGACGGCCTCGGGCGAGTTCTCGTCGACCTTCCAGGCGCGGAAAAACATGCGCCAGTTGATGAGCGGTATGAGGGCGCGGATGCCGACATGGCGCATAGTGGTCACTCCGAGGTCGCGCGGCTGCGTCATAGGCACGGCTGGCCAGTCGACCTTCAGGGCGTGCCGGCGCGCCTCCTCGTCGGTCATCTCGTCGGGCTTGGCTCCGGCATTCTCGCGCCTGAGCCTCTCCTGGCTGGCGCGCAGCTCGGCGAGGAAACGCTCATCGTGCGAGAGGAGGCAGTTGAGGACGTAGGCGTTCTGGCTGGCGTCTTTGACATAGACGACGGGGCCGCTGTAGCACGGCGCTATCTTGACGGCCGTATGGACAGCCGAGGTGGTGGCCCCGCCTATCATGACGGGTATTTTCAACCCTTTGGCCTCAAGAGCCTTGACAACTGCAATCATCTCGTCGAGCGAGGGCGTTATGAGTCCGCTGAGGCCTATGGCGGCCGCGTTGTTGTCGATGGCGGCCTGGACGATCTTGTCGGTCTCGACCATGACGCCGAGGTCGATGACGTTGAAATTGTTGCAAGCGAGGACCACGCAGACGATGTTCTTGCCAATGTCGTGTACGTCGCCCTTGACGGTTGCCATAATGACCTTGCCTGCCGAAGACCCCTCCTCGCCCGCGGCTCGCTTCTCCTCCTCGATGACGGGCTGGAGAATCTCGACGGCCTTCTTCATGACCCTTGCCGTCTTGACGACCTGGGGCAGGAACATCTTGCCTGCTCCGAAGAGCTCGCCGACACGGTTCATGCCGTCCATCAGCGGCTTTTCAATGATGTCGAGTGCGCGGGGGTAGAGCTGGCGTGCCTCCGCCAGGTCCTCCTCGAGGAATGTGGTCAGCCCGTTCTGCAGGGCAATGGCGAGTCGCTCCTGGACAGGGGCCTTTCGCCACTCGTTGTTGGCGGCCGGGGCTGGCGACTTGCCTCCGGACTTGTACTGCTCGGCCACCCCGAGCATGATGTCGGTGGCGTCGGGCCGCTTGTTGAGGACGAGATCCTCAATCTTGTCTCGCAAGTCGGGCTCGATATCCTCGTAACGGACCATGGCTTGGGGGTTGACGATGCCCATGTCCATGCCTTTAGCCACGGCGTAGTGAAGGAAGACGGAGTGCATGCACTCGCGGACGTGAGTGTTGCCGCGGAAAGAGAACGAGAGGTTGCTGATGCCGCCGGATATCTTGGCGTAGGGCAGGTTGGCCTTGATCCACTCCACTGTCTTAATGAAATCGACCGCATAGTCGTCATGCTCGGGCAGGCCAGTGGCAATTGCAAGCACATTGGGGTCGAAGATTATGTCCGCCGGCTCGAAGTTGAGCCTCTCCGTGAGGAGCTTGTAGGCGCGGGAGCATATCTCGGTCCTCCTCTCGAAGCAAGTGGCCTGCCCCACCTCGTCGAACGCCATGACTACGACCGCCGCCCCGTAGCTCTGGATGATGGCTGCCTCGCGAAGGAACTCATCCTCACCTTTCTTGAGCGAGATGGAGTTGACGATAGCCTTGCCCTGCAGGCACTTGAGGCCCGCCTCGATAACCTCCCACTTTGAGGAGTCTATCATGACGGGCAGCCTGGCCACGTCGGGTTCAGCCGCCATGAGGTTGAGGAAAGTCGTCATCTCGGCCTTCGCGTCGAGCATGGCGTCGTCCATATTGACGTCGATGACGTCGGCCCCCGCCCGGGCCTCCTCACGGGCGATGTCGAGAGCCTCGTCGTACTTCTTCTCGTTGATGAGCCTGAGGAACTTGCGGCTGCCGGCCACGTTGGTCCTCTCGCCAATCTTATAGAAGGGCTTTACGTCTTTCGAGACAATCTCTCCATCGATGCCCGAGAGCCTCATGAGGTGCTCGGCCTTCGGCGGGCGGTGGATCTCGTAATGCTTGCGCAGCCTCTCGGCAATCGCGGCAATGTGTCGCGGCGTGGTGCCGCAGCATCCGCCGATGACGTTGACCGTGCCGCTGTCGAGAAAAGCCTGGACCTTGTCCGCCATCATCTCCGGCGTCTCGTCATACTGGCCGAACTGGTTTGGCAGGCCGGCGTTGGGGTATGCGGAGACGTAGAAAGGGCTCCTGCGCCCGATCTCGGTAAGGTAGGGCATCATCTCGTCCGCGCCGAAAGAGCAGTTGAGGCCGAAGGTCAGCAGGTCGACGTGGCTGACCGCGTAAAGGAAGGCCTCAAGCGTCTGGCCGGAGAGTATGCGCCCACTCTTGTCCGCCACGGTTGCGGATATCATGACGGGGAAGTTGCGGAGCGAGCGCGCCTTGAGCTCAGCCTCGATGGCGAAGAGCGCGGCTTTGGCATTGAGGCCGTCGAAAACGGTCTCGACGATGAAGGCGTCGATGCCTCCGTCGAGGAGGCCGCGCACCTGCGTGGAGTAGGCCTCGACGAGCTGGTCGAACGTGATGGCCCGGTAACCGGGGTCGTTCACGTCGGGGCTCATGGAGGCCGTCTTGTTGGTAGGGCCCATGGATCCCGCCACAAAACGGGGGCGCGAAGGGGTGGCAGCCTCATCGGCGGCCGA
Organism: uncultured Bacteroidales bacterium; assembly: GCA_934725785.1. Taxonomy (GTDB): domain Bacteria; phylum Bacteroidota; class Bacteroidia; order Bacteroidales; family Marinilabiliaceae; genus W3P20-009. Next base: position 10,614 of record CAKVCS010000012.1, read on the forward strand.
CCTCGCTATGCGCGCGGCAGCCAGGTTGATGTCGTAGACTCTGTCCTCGAGCTGGTAGTCGGCCTGGCTTATTGTCGTGGAGCTGAACGAGTTGGTCTCAATGATATCCGCCCCCGCCTCGAGATATTGGCGGTGGATGTCTTTGATGACATCGGGGCGTGTGAGGCTGAGGACGTCGTTATTGCCGGCGAGTGGGCAGGGGTGATCCTTGAACATGTCGCCCCGGAAGTCCTCCTCGGAGAGTCCGTATTGCTGAATGAGCGAGCCCATGGCCCCGTCGAGGAAATGTTTCCTCTGGGAGAGGAGCGGGCGGTGAAGCTGGTAGTGCACAGTAAGTGTCGTAAATTATGCTGTTGGGGGCTGGCCGACTCGGCCCGTTAGTCCCTGCGGAAGATGTCCCTCGTGTAGACCTTGTCCCGCACATCGTCGAGGACGGGGTCGTAACGATTGGCAATGATGGCCTGGCTATGGCTCTTGAACTTTTCGATATCGTTGACAACGAGGCTGCCGAAGAAAGTCGACCCGTCGGGCAGCGTGGGCTCGTAAATCACGACCTCGGCGCCCTTTGCCTTGACACGCTTCATGATGCCCTGAATGGCGCTTTGGCGGAAGTTGTCGGAGTTGCTCTTCATCGTGAGCCTGTAGACTCCTATGACGCAACGCCTCTCGCGCGAGGCGTCGTAGGAATTGTCGGCCCCGTAGCCGTAGTAGCCGGCCTTCTTGAGGACAGCGTCGGCAATGTAGTCCTTTCGCGTCCGGTTGCTCTCGACAATGGCTGTCATCATGTTTTGCGGGACGGACTCGTAGTTGGCGAGCAGCTGCTTGGTGTCCTTGGGCAGGCAGTAGCCCCCGTAGCCGAACGAGGGGTTGTTGTAGTGGGAGCCGATGCGCGGGTCGAGACCCACGCCCTGTATGATGCTGCGGGTGTCGAGCCCCTTGACCTCGGCATAGGTGTCGAGCTCGTTGAAGTATGAGACTCGGAGGGCGAGATATGTGTTGGCGAAGAGCTTCACGGCCTCGGCCTCGGTGAGCCCCATGAAGAGTGTGTCGATTTCGGGCTTGAGGGCGACCTCCTGGAGCATGCGAGCAAAGACCCTGGCGGCCTCGGCAAGACCTTCGAAATCGGCGAGCTGGCGAATGAGCGCATTATCCCGTTCATTCTCGACACCGTCAATCATCTTGGGGCAGCCTACGATAATTCGGCTGGGGTACAGGTTGTCATAAAGCGCCTTGCTCTCGCGGAGGAACTCGGGCGAGAAGAGCAGGTTGAGCCTCTTAACGCCTTTTTGCGCATACTTGGCATAGAGACTGCGGGTGTAGCCAACAGGGATAGTGCTCTTTATGACCATGACGGCTCCAGGGTTGACGGAGAGGACGAGGTCAATAACCTCCTCAACGTGGCTGGTGTCGAAATAGTTCTTTACGGGGTCATAGTTTGTCGGGGCGGCTATTATGACGAAGTCGGCCTCGGCATACGCGCCAGCCCCGTCGAGAGTCGCGGACAGCTTGAGCTTCTTCTCCTTGAAGTATTTCTCGATGTACTCATCTTGAATTGGCGACACACGTCTGTTAATCTTATCGACTTTCTCGGGGATGACGTCGACAGCCACCACGTCATGATGTTGGGAGAGGAGAGTGGCGAGGCTGAGACCCACATATCCCGTCCCCGCAACGGCTATCTTAATGTCAGAGAACTGTCTCATAATAACTGATTTAATCGAAAGGCTAAAGCCCGACACTCCGCAATAACGGCAGGTTGTCGTCACTTGCCCCAATGGTAAACGATGCGAAGTTATCCATTTTACCGCAAGGGAAAGTCCATGATGCGAAAAAAGCCGCCGCGGCAGACATGAAGCCCACCACGGCGGCAAAACACAAGATAGAAAAAAAGCGTATTAGTCGGCCCCTCCGCCAACAGCCTGGTAAAGGTCGATGAGCGCTGAGAGCTCTGAGTAGACGTTGGACGCCTGGCTGAGCTGCGCCGAGAGGAGGGTCTGCCTTGCGGTCAGGACCTCAAGATATGTCGTGGAGCCGTGCTGCATCATAAGATCAGTGGCCTCGTAGGCCTTGGCGAGAGCCTCGACCTGCTTGGCATAGAGATCCTTCTTGAGCTTAGCGGCCTGGCAAGCCACGAGAGCCTCGTTGACCTCGTTGCCAGCCGTGAGGACAGCCTTGGTCCAGCTGAGCTCGGCCTGCTGCTGCTGCGCCTCGGCGATCTTGACCCTCGCGCGAATCTGCCCATTTTGGAATATGGGCTGTACAAGGCTTGCCGCGGCCTGCCAGAAGAACTTGCCCGGGTTCATTATCTGGCTTCCGATGAGGTTTGTCCACCCGGCCTGGCCCGAGAGGGTGATGCTGGGGTAATAAGCAGACCTGGCCCCATTGGCGGAATAGAAGGCCACCTCGAGGCTGCGCTCCTGCGCACGGACGTCGGGGCGGTTGGCAATGATGTCGAGCGGGAGGCCGGCGGCTACGTCTACGCCGATGTGCTGATCCTGGAGCTTGCCACGGGCAATGGCCTGCTGAGGCTTGGCCATGAGGAGGCTCAGGGTGTTCTGCACCTGGTTGATGCTGACCTTGAGATCCTCCACCTGCGTAAGGATGGCGTAGTACGTTCCCTGCATCTGCGACACGGACGCCTGGTTCGCCATGCCGGCGTCCATCATAGCCTCCATGGTCTCGACGGTTTCGCTCCACGCCGCAGCCGTGCTGTCGGCGATCTCGAGCTGACGGTCGAGCATGAGCAGGGTATAGTAGAGGCTGGCAGTGTTGGCAACGAGGGCAGTCTGAGTAGCCTGGAGGGCGTCCTCTGCGGCGTGGAGGCTGGCCTGGCTGGCCCTCTTGCTGTTGCGGAGGCTGCCGAAAGCGTCATTCTGCCACTGGAGGGTGACGGGGATGGTGTAAGTCTTGGAGACCTCAGCCCCGTCAACGTTATACTTGCTCAGAGCGCCGTTGGGTGCGAAGGCGAGCGAAGGGATGTAGGCGAGCTTGCTTGCCTTGAACGAGGCCTGCGCCTGCTCGATGTTGAGCCTGGCCGAGGCGAGGTCGATGTTGTTCTCGAGAACCTGGGATATGAGGTCCTGGAGCTGCGGGTCGGTGAAGACCTGTCGCCAAGGCATCGCGGCGAGCGAGCCGCCTTGTGAAGACTGGAGCGAATCGACCTGGCCGAAAAGGCCGTCGGGCACCTGCGTCTTCGCCTCATATTTGGAATATATGCCGCAACCGGAGAGCGTGAGAGCCACTGCGAGCGACGGCAGTAATATATTGCGCATGATTGATGAAATGCTTAGTGAAACGGACGACTTACTTGTTCTCCTCTTTCTTCTTGGCGGCGAGGTAGGCCTCCCTGTTCTTGGCCTCCTCGGCCGTCTCCTCGTCTATCTGCCAATCGCCTGAGCGCTCAGGCTGGGCTGGCGTGAACCTCTCCTGAATCCACTGGAAGATGACGAAGAGGACGGGGACGAAGATGAGGAGCGCGAGAGTTCCGACTATCATACCGCCGACTACACCCGTGCCGAGCGAGCGGTTGCCATTGGCCCCGACACCGTGAGCCATGACGAGAGGCAGCAGGCCGAACACCATGGCCAGGACTGTCATCACGATAGGGCGCAGACGGTCGTGAGCCGCGCTCATGGCGGCCGAGATGAGGCTCATGCCCGCCTTGCGACGCTCGACGGCGTACTCGGTGAGGAGGATGGCCGTCTTTGAGAGGAGGCCTATGAGCATGATGAGACCCGTCTGCATGTAGATGTTGTTCTCGAGGCCGAAGATGTTGGCCGCGATGAACGAGCCCATGAGGCCGGCCGGCACGGCGAGGATGACCGAGAACGGGATGAGGAAGCTCTCGTAGAGGGCGGAGAGGAGCAGGTATATCATAAGGATACAGATGCCGAAGATGAGGCCTGTCTGACCACTCTGGCTGTTCTCCTCGCGCGAGATGCCGCCGAAGTCGTATCCGTAGCCCTTGGGCAGGACCTGCGCGGCGGTCTCCTTGACAGCTGCGAGGGCCTCGCCCGAGCTGAAGCCGTCGGCCGGCATGACGGAGACGGCGATGGAGTTGTACATGTTGAAGCGGCTGAGCACCTCGGCCCCGTAGACACGCCTCATGACGACAAACTGGCTGAGCGGGGCCATCTGGCCATCGTTCATGCGGACGAACATGTTATTGAGCGACGCCTCGTCCTTGCGCGATTCGG
>CAKVCS010000013.1 GCA_934725785.1 uncultured Bacteroidales bacterium
CGCTAAGGCGCAGTCGGCAAACTTCCCTTTTTGTACCATCGAGCCCAATGTCGGCGTTATAACCGTGCCAGACGGCAGGCTCGAGGTGCTTAACGAGATTGAGCACCCTGCGCAGGTCATCCCTACGACTGTCGAGATTGTAGACATCGCGGGCCTTGTCAAGGGCGCCAGCAAAGGCGAGGGCCTCGGCAACAAGTTCCTCGCCAACATCCGTGAGACCGATGCCATAATTCACGTCCTCCGCTGCTTCGACGATGACAACATCACCCACGTCGACGGTTCTGTCGACCCCGTCAGGGACAAGGGCGTCATTGATACCGAGCTGCAGATAAAGGATCTTGAGACCGTCGAGCAGCGAATTGCCAAGTGCGAGAAGCAGGCCATATCGGGTAAGGACGCCGACGCCAAGAAGCTCCTCGACCTGCTGACACGTTACCGCGAGGCTCTCAACGAGGGCCAGAACCTCCGTACCGTCGAGCTGACAGAGGCCGAGCAGAAGCTCGACAAGGAGCTCTTCCTCCTCACCCGCAAGCCCGTCATCTATGTCTGCAATGTCGACGAGGGCTCGATCAACAAGGGCAACGCATACGTCGAGGCCGTCCGCAAGGCTGTGAGCCAGGAGGGCGCGCAGGTGCTTGTTATCGCGGCGCAGACCGAGAGCGAGATCGCCGAGCTGGAGACATACGAGGAGCGCAAGATGTTCCTCGACGACCTCGGGCTCAAGGAGAGCGGTGTCGCGAAGCTCATCCGCGCCGCATATGCCATACTTAACCTCCGGACGTTCTTCACGGTCGGCCCCAAGGAGGTCCGCGCCTGGACTTTCCATGCCGGCGACAAGGCGCCCCAGGCCGCCGGAGTCATCCACACGGACTTCGAGAAGGGCTTCATCCGCGCAGAGGTCATAAAATATGACGACTACGTTGCTCTCAAGTCCGAGGCAGCTTGCCGCGAGGCGGGTAAGCTCGGCATCGAGGGCAAGGACTACGAAGTTCAGGATGGAGACATCATGCATTTCCGCTTCAACGTTTAAGCCCCGCCACGCCCTGATATCAAGAAAATAAACGCATATCACGATATGAATGTCGTAAAACCAAGCATACCAAAGGGGACGAGGGACTTCGGCCCCGTAGAGATGACCCGCCGAAACTACATCTTCGACACCATCAGGAGGGTGTTCCGCCGCTATGGCTACCAGCCCATAGAGACTCCGGCCATGGAGAACCTCTCCACCCTGCTCGGAAAGTATGGAGACGAGGGCGACAAGCTTCTCTTCAAGATACTCAACTCGGGCGACTTCCTGCAGGCCGCCGGAGGCCCGCTGCCCGCCAACTCCGACAAGGCCGCGCTCAAGATATCCGAGAAGGGGTTGCGCTACGACCTCACCGTCCCCTTCGCGCGATATGTGGTGCAGCACCAGTCCGAGCTTACATTCCCGTTCAAGAGGTATCAGATTCAGCCCGTCTGGCGAGCCGACCGTCCGCAGAAAGGGCGCTACAGGGAGTTCTACCAGTGCGATGTCGACGTGGTCGGCACCAACTCGCTCCTCTGCGAGGTGGAGCTTGTCCAGATTGCGGCCGACGTGTTCAAGGCGCTCGGCATCAATGTGTGCCTCAAAATCAACAACCGAAAGATTCTGGCCGGCATGGCGGAGGCTATCGGGGCGCCCGACAAGATGATGGACATCACGATCGCCATAGACAAGCTCGACAAGATTGGCCTCGACAATGTCAATGCCGAGCTCAGGGAGAACGGTCTCTCCGATGAGCAGGTGCAGGCTCTGCAACCCATTCTCGGCCTCTCCGGCTCGAAAGAGGAAAAACTCGCCGGTCTTGAGACGATTCTCACAAGCGAGGTCGGCAAGAAGGGCATAGAGGAGGTCCGCACACTCTTTGGCTACATCGACAAGCTCGGCGTGGACATAAAGACGGAGCTTGACCTCACCCTCGCCCGCGGACTCAACTACTACACGGGCGCCATCTTTGAGGTCAAGGCTCTCGATACCGAGATCGGCTCCATATCCGGCGGCGGTAGGTACGACAACCTGACGGGAATCTTCGGCCTCGACGGCCTCTCTGGTGTCGGCATCTCGTTCGGCGCCGACCGCATATATGACGTAATGACGAGGCTCGACCTCTTCCCTGCCGAGGCTAATGCCGCCACCGACGTCCTCGTGGCAAACTTCGGTGGCGAGGACGAGCTTTACAGCCTCAATGTCCTCGCGCGCCTTCGCCAGGCGGGGCTCTCGGGCGAGATTTACCCCGAGAGCGCGAAGATGAAGAAGCAGATGGGTTACGCCGACAAGCGCGGCATACGTTTCGTCGTGCTTTGTGGCGAGACGGAGCGCGAGGCGGGCTCCGTCACCGTCAAGGATATGAGCAACGGCCAGCAGCGGACTTTGAGCCTCGACGAGGCTGTCTCTCTCATAAGGGGGTAGGCGGGGCCGACTGTTGCTGCCATCTTTATAAGGGCGGGCTGGCGCGGGCGTGGCCTTGCGCCAGCCCGCCTTTCCGTTTGGCCTCGCGCGCCGCGGCCCTGCGAGGCTTATTGGCGTTCGCCGCGGCAATATCCGCAGCGCGCAGCCAATCCGCATAATTTGCGTAACTTTATCGCCCCAAAGGAATTGGGGCTTGCGGTGGCCATAAGCGCAAAAATGGCCGAAGACGCGGCCCTGCTCACAATATTCTCCACAAGGTCTTATGTCACATCAAGGCGTCGTTGTCCGCTCAACGGGCAGCTCATACACGGTGCGGGCCGATGACGGCAACTCATACGAGTGCCGCCTCAAGGGGCGCATGAGGTTGAGCGGCATCAAGAGCACGAACCCTGTCGCGGTGGGAGACAGGGTCATATTCTCCATCGAGGAGCGGGATAATGTAATATCCGGGGTGTGCGACAGGCGCAACTATATAGTCCGCCGCTCCACCAACCTCAGCAAGCAGAGCCACATAATAGCCGCCAACGTCGACCAGGCGCTTCTCGTCACCACCATAAATCATCCCGAGACCTCAACCGTCTTCATTGACAGGTTCTTGGCCTCGGCCGAGGCTTACGGGGTGCCCGTGGTCGTCGCCTTCAACAAGGTCGACGCCTACACTGGCAATGAGATGCAGGAGCTGGAATACCGCGAGGCGGTCTACCAGGGCGTGGGATATCAGACACTGAGGCTGTCCGCTCTGTCGGCCGCGGGCGTGCCGGAGCTCAAGGAGGTCTTGCGGGGCAAGCTTACGGCCATTGCGGGGCATTCGGGCGTGGGCAAGTCCACCCTCGTCAACACCCTCGAGCCGGGGCTGGACATTCGCACCTCGGCCATTAGCGAGGCGAATAACGCGGGGCGCCACACCACGACGTTCGCCGAGATGCACCACCTCTCTTTCGGTGCGGACATCATTGACACGCCGGGCATCAGGGGGTTCGGCATCATAAACATAGCCCACGCCGAGGTGGCGCACTATTTCCGCGACATATTCAAGTTCTCGGAGGGCTGCAGGTACCCCAACTGCACTCACACCCACGAGCCTGGCTGCGCCGTCATCAAGGCTGTGCAAGAAGGGCTCATAGCCCCCACAAGGTACGAGAGCTACGCCAACATTATGGACGAGGACGAGGGAAAGTACAGATGACAGACTGCCGCGGTGTCACATAATAAACGTGTGGCGCAAAGACGAACCATTACGTCTTTGCGCCACGTGTCGTTTAGGACTCAGGATCTCCCGCCCGCCGGCTAATACTGCCTTATGGACATGGTCTCCGCGATTTTGTCAACCACCTCCTGCAACTTTCCTCCTATCATTGGCTTGAGCATGAAAGGGATGTCGGCGGTGAGGGTCACCTTTATCCGGCTCTCGCCCTCGGCTTCTGGCTGAGGGGCGTTCTTTATCTGGACGAAGAGGTTCACGTTGAGCGGCATCGCTGCCTTCATAGCGTATTTGATCAAGGAGCATGGCGACTTCTCCACCACGCTTATCGCGACGCGGCCAATTTTGTCTACGGTGAAAGAGCACTCGTCGGCTGTCGACTCGATGTCTTTAGCCATGTCCTGCGCGGGCAGAGCGTCTTTCACCTTCTCAAGGTCGGACAATGTGGAGAATATGGACTCTGGCGAGCCCTTCACCACCTTTATCTTGCTTTCGTATTTCTCCATTGCCTTTTCTTAACTAAGTGGGTGCGGATGGCGTTAGACCTATGAGCGGCCTATTGCCTCCACACTGACGGGTTCTTGCGCCACTCCTTGAGGGTCTCTATGTCGGCCTCGGTCACATACCCGCGTTTCACGGCCTCGTCAATCAGCACGTTATAATTGCTGAGCGTCGTCAGCTCCACGTTGGCGGCCTTGAAAGCCTCCTCGGCAACGGGGAACCCGTAGGTGAATATGGCCAGCATGCCAACCACCTCGGCTTTGGCGTCGCGGAGGGCGTTGACGGCCTTGAGCGAGCTGCCGCCAGTCGAGATGAGGTCCTCTATCACGAGGACTTTCTGCCCCTCGTGGAGCTCGCCCTCAATGAGGTTGCCCATGCCGTGGTCTTTGGGGGCGGAGCGCACGTAGACGAACGGCTTGCCCAGCAGGTCGGCAACAAGTGCGCCCTGGGCTATGGCGCCCGTGGCCACTCCCGCCACGACGTCGAAGTCGGCATACTTCTGGCGAGCGGTCTCGGCGAAGGCGCACTTTATTATGGTGCGAATGTCGGGGTAGGCCAGTGCCTTGCGGTTGTCGCAGTAGATGGGCGACTTCCACCCTGATGCCCATGTGAAGGGGTCGTTAGGCTGGAGCTTTATGGCCTTGATGTCCATAAGCCTGCCGGCAATGATTGCCGAGGTTGTGTTTTCCATTTTTGTTGTATGTTATGCTTTTGTTTCCACTATCTTAAAAACGGTAGCAGAAGCCGGCCTGCGCTATGCCGTAGCTGCCGTAGCCGACCTCGACGAAGCCGCCGGCCTTGCTGCCTATCATAAGGCCGAGGGGCGACACCTGGTAGCCGAAGTAATGCTGTTTTTTGCTCTGAACGTCATATTCGTCCTTCGACTTGTTGGTGTAAGAGTCGCCTATGAAAGTGACGCCGACGGCCAGCTTGGTGTAGAGCATCACTTTGCCTTGTTTCCACTCCGCCCAGTTGAAGCGAAGCAGCGGGGTCACCGTTATGTATCGGTTGCTCAGCTCGCCCACTTTCTCATAGTTGTCCACCATGACACCGTCTTGCCTGAAGGCGCGGTTGTTTATGAAGCAGTCCTCCTTGGTCTGCTCGAACGCAGCCGCGAGGCCGAAGCTCAGCAGTCGTCCTTTCCGGTGGGTGTAGCTTAGCCCTATTGAGCCGATGCTCTCGCGGTTGTCTGCCGAGACGGTTTTCTTCGTCACGTCCGACATCTCGACGTCTTTCAGCCCGCTCACTGTCATCATGCAAGACTTGAACCCGTAGCCTACGCTCCAGTCGTTCTGCAGGTATCCCTTTTTCCATGTGGCTTTTTTCTTGGCGGATGCTGGCGCGCACACCGTCAGGGCGAGGAGGACAAGGAGTATGGCGTTTCTCATCTTATTGTTGCTGTGTTTTTGTTTTCTTTATAGTACCGCACGCCCGCAAAGATAATGAAATTTCGGGTGCTTACGCCCTGCAGCCTGACGTGTGGTCATTGCTATGGGCGTTAGCGCTGGTGGCGGGTCGCCCTGCGAATCTTTGCGCATAGTGTCAGCAGCCAGACAAGTGGCCATGCGTGGGCATGCAGGAGCCTCAGCATGGTGCGCCTGCCTGGCGTGAGGGCTGCGGCATATGGTGCGGTCTCTTTCTGTAGTGAGTCAGCGTGCCGCCTTATGGCATCCATCGAGAGCTGGTGGTTTAGCACAAGGTTCGCCTTCTGATCGGCAATGAAGATGCCTATGGCGGCGGCATGGCGGCCGTCGGGGTAGGCCGAGGTGAAGAAGTCGCGGAGGCTCGCCCAGACTTTTGTGAGGTCGTCGGCTCGCCTGTCGCTCCGGGTGTTTGTTATGGAGTGCTCGTTAGACGTGCGGTAGTGGTATGTATGCGTGGGAATGATCGCGACTCTCGCCGCATAGTGCATCAGCCGCGGGGTTGAGTACAGGTCCTCGCCGTCTGATATGTCGCCAGGGCAGATGGTGTCGGGGTGCTGTGTGTACAGGTTCCTCTTTATCAGCCTTCCCCATATGCGCCAGTCCTCATTCTTCAGTGCGACAAGGCCGGCGTCCTCTTCGTCTGTGGCTGGGCGTGGCGTGAACTCCGATGTCGTGCCATCGGCGTGGTGGGCCACGTAGCCGCCGCTTACGATGTCCGCCCCCGAGGCCTCGGCGGCGTATAGGGTGGCGAGGTAGTCGAGGCTCACGTAGTCGTCCGAGTCGACGTGGGTGACGTATTTGCCGCGGGCCGCGAGTATGGCCGTCTTGCGGGCTGTGGCCAGGCCGCGGTTCTCGTTGTGGGCCACTATTCTGACCTCGGCCTCGGGATGTCTCTTGACCACGCTCTCCAAAATGGCGATGCTGTTGTCGGTCGAGCCATCGTCGACGAATACGTATTCCACGCCGGCTGAGAGGCTTTGCGAGAGCAGTGTCTCCGCGCAATGCGCAATGTACAGCCCGACGTTGTATACTGGCACTAGTATTGATATCCTTATGTCGCTCACCTCTTTACGCTCTCCTTATATATGTCCACGAGTTGCCGCCCCACTCTGTCAAAGTTGTATTCCTCTCCGGCTTTGCGGATGTCTTCCGTGCAAAACACCTTTTGGCCGCTTATGACTGAGCGGAGGGCGTTGGCCATGGCGCCTTCATCTTGCGGGGGCACGAGCACACCCGTCGTGTCGCCCACCATCTCGGGAATGCCGCCCACCCGTGTCGCCACAATGGGCGTGCCGCTCGCTAAGGCTTCCGATATCACGCATGGCGCATTCTCGCTGTTCGAGAACATCACGAGGGCGTCGGCATTGTGCATCAGCATGCTGACCGACTCGGGCGGCACTTCTCCTGCGAATGTGACCAAGCTCTCCATTCCGAGCTCCCTTATGGCGCGGCTCACCGCCCCGACGCTGTCCGCCTCCAGTCCTGCTATGGTCAGGTGGAATCTCATACTGCTGTCTTTCACTCTTTTCAGGCTGCGTATCAGGCCTGCGGTGTTCTTCACCCTCTCGTCGGCCGTCGTCACGCACAGCAGGCGGAACGGTTCGTCTCGCCGTCTCTCCGTGCGCCTGTCGCTGTAAAAGAAGTCGTTCACCACGTTGCGCGTGACCACCCACCGTCGGGCCCCTATGCCGCACCTGCGCATGACATCCGCCAGGTCGGCCGATACCGTCATCACGCATTTGGCCGACTTGCACACGACCTCCGTCGCCAGCCGTCTCAACGAGCCCCTGTATTCGCCGCGCCAGGGCTGGTAGCGGCCCCAGTGCTCCATGATGGCGTATGGCACGCCATGCGTCTTTTCCAATATCCACGCCATCACGCCCATGCGGGTCAGTATGTTCACCTGCGTCACGTCCGGCTTGCCGTTGAGTCTTACGGCCGTCCGGTAGCCTTTGATGAAGCCGCGGGCGAAGTTTATCGCGGGCGTTATGAGGCGCGACAAGGCTGTGCGGGCTTCGGGCGTGTACACCAATATCTCGTCCACGCCGTCGGTCTTTGTTATTGACGTCTCTATGCGCTTCGCCTCGTGATCCGTATGGACTCGCAGGACCGTCACAGTGGCGCCCGCGCGAGCCACGGCCTGCGCGTGCTTCCTCACGAATATGCCGTCCATCGCGTCGCTCCTGTTCGGATACCAGGGCGTTAGGAATAATACGTGCATTGACTGTCAGCCTTTTATCATGGTTATTAGCCGCTCCACCAGATGGTTGCGGAATAGTGTGGCGAATGTGTAGTGTGCGGCTGTGCCGCCATAATGCCTGTACGATTTGGCAATGTTGGGCACTGCGGAGCCTTCAAAGTCGAACGTGAGCCCGCGGCGGAACGCGTATTCCATGCATTTCACGGTGAGCCACTCGTTGGCGCCGTCTTTGCGGTGCGTGCGCCTTATGGCCGGGGCTATGTAATACAGGGTCTCCTCGTCGTGCGCCAGGAACACCGCCGCGGCTGACTCGCCTCGCCCGTCGACGGCTTCGAGAATCACGCCGCAGCCTCGGCTTATAGCCGCGCTGGCGACCGACGTCAGCAGCTCCCTGGGGTATCTCACTCGTCCGTAAGCCTCTTTCAGGGCGTCATACAGCTCGTCTGGCGTCATCTCTTGGCGCAGGCTGAAGCCCGACGATTCCGCTTTCTGAAACTTGCGGCGTTTGCCGGGGGAGAATCGGCCGACTACCTCCCCCATCGCGTCCGGCTTAACCCTGTAGCTGACACGCTCCTCCAGTTTGAAGCCCTCGCTGCGCAAGATGTCCTTGTCCTCCTCTGTCATATAGTCCGCCACTTGCGCCATCACCACCAGCCTTTGCGCCATGAATCTCTTCAGCTCGCCGATGAGGCTCTTCAAGGCCTCGCCTCTGCCATCTTGGCCAGAGGGCAGGCTCATGTGGCTTGTCTGCGTCAGTTGCGGCAGCAGCAGAGCGGCGAAAGGCCCGCGCTTGGTGACCTGGTATGGCACGGAGGCTGCCGTCTCGCCGCGGCCTCCGTGTGCGCATATCGCCCCGCTCTCTTTGCCGACGGGGGTCGACACGGCCTCCCACCACCACGTGCGGGACATCACCGGCCCCGTGTCCATCACTTCTCGGCGTATATGACGGCGAGGACCACCTCGCCCACGTCTTTCAGCGTCTTTGCGCTGATGTGGTCAATCGTGTCGTCTTGCGTGTGCCACGTGTCGCAGAATCCTTTCTCGTTCATGTGGTCGTAGTGCAGGATGTCTATGGTCGGCACGCTGGTCAGCTTGTTGATGTAATAGTGGTCGTCCGTGATGTAGCTGCCCTCCGTGCGGACGAAGCGGTCGCCATGGCCGGTCATCTCGGCCATGGACCATACTTTGTCCACCACGTCGGCCGCCCTGCCTTTCGAGAACAGCTCTATGGGGAATACGGCCGACGAGTCGCCCACCATGTCCAGCAATATGCCGAAAAGGTGCTGCGCGTCGCGTCCTGGCCCCTTACCCCACATCTGGCTGCCTGTGCACCACGTGTCAGCCCTGTAGTCCGACGTGTGTATGTGGTCCGGAGTGCCGGCGTCCTCGGCATCGAAAAATATTATGTCCACGCCTATGCGGGGCTGCGCCGCCTGCAGTTGTCGGCCGATCTCCATCAGGATCCCGACACCCGAGGCTCCGTCGTTGGCTCCGCTTATGGGCGTGTCGCGCTTGGCCGCGTCCTTGTCGTGGTCGGCCCACGGGCGGCTGTCGTAGTGGGCGCACAGCAGTATCCGCCTCACCCTGTCGGGCCTGTACGAGGCCACTATGTTTCTCACGGGGATGGCGCTCCCGTCATAGGCCGTGCCAGTACCCTCCTGCAGTGTCACGTCGGCGCCGAACTGCCGCATCTTGGCCACGATGTAGTCCACGCAGTCGGAGTGCGCTTGAGTGCCAGGCACTCTTGGGCCGAAGGCTGTCTGCGCCGCGACGTAGCTGTATGCCGAGTCGGCCGAGAATGTCACCGCGGGTGGTGTGGCCTGCGCCTGAAGGCTGTCATTCGCGGGTTTGCTCGCGGCCGTGCATGCTGCCAGAACCGCGGAGGATATTATTGCTAAGTGGCTGATGTTCATTGTTGGTGATGTGTGTGCGTTCTTATGGCTCTTGCCTTTGCGGCTCATCAATGGGGTGCAGCCCGCCGCCACGCCAGAGCCTCGCGAATTTACTACTACTCTTTGAGTTTGTTTGAAAATGTCATTTTATTCATTTAATTTTATTTCACTTTCCTCCCCTCTTACTCTCACGTCTGATTATTGTTTTATGCTGATTAATAGGATGTGCGCCCCCGTGCGCCGCGCTTTGCCCTCTCTCCTCGCTCTCTTATGCCTGCTCCTCCTTGGTTGTCGTGAAGCATCCGCCGCCGAGACGTTCTGGAGCAGGCACATCATCCGTCACGTTGGCATGGCAGAGGGGCTGCCCGGCAATTTTGTCGATGACATATGCCGTGACGACAAGGGCTTCGTATGGTTCGCCATGGGCGGGAGCGGCCTCGTCCGCTACGACGGATACTCTTACGTCACGTACGACTGCTCCAACACGCCCACCATGCGCAGCAACTTCATCCACTCGCTCGTGTCCGACGCCTCGGGGCGGCTATGGGTGGGGACCGACTGCGGCCTGTGCCGCTACGACGGGCGCATGGAGCGTATGGACTCCGTGGTGGTGAGAGACAGGAACGGCGTCTGCCTTTCCGACGGGTCAATCATACGCGTCACTATTGATGACGACGGCTATCTGTGGTTCGCCTCGCGCCACTACGTGGTGTGCCTCAAGGCCTCGGACGATAACTCTGTGAGCCTCGTTGGCAAATATGAGTTTGGTCAGCCCGTGACGGCTCTCGAGTGCGGCAGCCGCGGGGTCTACGTCGCCTCGTTCGCTGACATCTACGTATGTAGCGCCGACGTCGCAAGGGGCGGCATATCCGTCCGCCCCGACAGGCGGGCGTCCGTTGAGCGCGCCAACTGCGTGGTCGAGACGATAGCCGAGAGCGCCGGCTTCCTTTGGATTGGCTCCAACGCGGGGCTCTTCCGTTTCAACATGGCCACTGGCGAGGAGAGGCGTTACGTCCACTCGCCGTCTGACCCGCGCTCGCTCACGCAAAACAGGGTGACCGACATAGCGTCGGACGACGACGGCAGGGTCATGGTGGCGACGCTCCGCGGCCTCAACATATACAATTACGAGACCGACGACTTCGACCGAGTCACGCAAGATGAGGCCGATGACGGCAAGTCACTGTGCTCCAACTTCATAAACTGCCTGCTCTCCACCAACCAGGGCGTATGGGTCGGCACAGACATCGCGGGGGCCGATCTCCTGAGTCCCATATCGCTCGACGTCAAAAACTTCTTGTCCGGCGAGATATGCGATGGCGGCCAGCGCCAGGTGGGCCGCGGGCAGGCGAGGGCGCTCCGCCCGGTGAACTCCATCATAGAGGACGCCGACGGGTCCCTCTGGGTAGGCACTGTCGAGGGCGGCCTCTCGCGCCGCGTGAGGGGGGCCGGACGCTTCGAAAACTTCAACGTGACGAACCACGGGCTGTGCAGCAACTCGGTCTCGGCCCTCTCCATCGATGGCGACGGAAAGTTGTGGGCCGGCACGTGGGGCGGAGGCCTCGACGTGCTTGACATCTCAAAGTCCGCCGCGCCTGTCGTTCGCCACTTCTTCGCCGGCGAGCGGATGGAGGGCGGGCTCAGCTCGGACTATGTCGGGGCGGTGCAATACGACTCCATTAACCGCGGCACGTGGGTCGGGACCATCAGGGGCATCGACTTCATCAAGGACGGCGTGATATCCGTGCCCATGGGGCGTATCACTTTCGCCGACATGAACGGGGCCATTGGCTCATGTGTCGACGGGCGAGGCAGGCTCTGGATGGGCACTTCGCTCGGCCTCTTCGTGATAGACCTGAGGTCGTATGACGCGGCCAAGGGGTCCGTCTCTTTCGAGCATATATGCCACAAGCTCGACGACAGCAACATCGACGGCGACCCGCGCATCACGTTCATATACTTCTCGCATGCCAAGCAGAAGGTGTTCATAGGGACCAACGGGTTCGGACTCTTCCATTGCGACGCCACGCGGCCCGAGCTGCAGTTCCGCAGCGTGACGATGAGCGACGGGCTTGTCAACAACACAGTGAGCACCGTGGCCGAGGACGGCGATGGAAACATATGGGTGGGCACGGCTAACGGCCTCTCGCTCCTCTCGCCCGACCTCAACGTGATCAACTCGTACACCACGGCCGACGGCCTCCTGTCCGACTGCTACTATTGGAACGCCGCATGGAGCTCGCCCGCCACCGGCCTCGTCTTCCTTGGCTGCGTTGACGGCCTTAGCGAGATAGGCCCCACGCTCAAGTCCGTCAGCGCGCTGACGCGCCGAGCCCCGGTGTTCACGCGCTTCGATGTGAACAATGTGATTGCCGCGCCACGAGAGGGCGGGATTCTCACATCCTCGGTCGAGGCGGCCAATTCCGTAGTCCTGCACGAGAGCAACAAATCCTTCGGCGTAGAGTTCTCATCGCTCAATTATCTCGCCCCGGCATCCGTCAGATTCCAGTATCGGCTCGACGGCTTCGACAACGACTGGGTCACTGCGCCCAAGGGGCGGCACTACGCGCAGTACACCAACCTCTCGGCCGGTGACTACAAGCTCCGAGTCAGATACGCGGCGGCCTACGGCAAGTGGAGCAACGAGCGGACGCTCGACATCACCGTGACGCCCTATTTCTACAAGACCGCATGGTTCACCACCATCGTCATCCTCCTGATTGCCGGCATCGTGATCCTCGTGTTCAAATACCGAGTACGATACATCGAGGCCAGCCGCAAGCAGCTTCACGACGAGGTTAAGCAGCGCACCATGCAGCTTGAGGAGCAGAAGCTCGCCCTCGAGGCCAAGAAGCAGGAGCTCGAGGCCTCCAACGCAAAGCTCATTGAGCAGAACGCCTACATCGTCAGGCAAAAGGAGAACATTCTCGAGATGACGAGCAAGATACAGCGCCTCTCGA
Source organism: uncultured Bacteroidales bacterium (assembly GCA_934725785.1). GTDB lineage: Bacteria > Bacteroidota > Bacteroidia > Bacteroidales > Marinilabiliaceae > W3P20-009. Next base: position 12,613 of record CAKVCS010000013.1, read on the forward strand.
TCGACAAGCTGCAGTTCTTCACCAACGTGAGCCACGAGCTCCGATCGCCGCTCACGCTCATCACGGGGCCTGTCAAGCGGGCGCAGTCCCTGTGCAACCAGCCCGAGGTCATGACGCAGCTCGACCTCATTGAGCGCAGCTCGCGGACGCTCCTCTCGACGGTCAACCAGCTTATGGACTTCCGCAAAGTGGAGGCCGGCAACATGGAGATGCACCCCGTCTCGATCAACATTGAGGACTACATAGCGAGTATGGCCAAGCCCTACGCGGCCTACGCCGCCGAGCAGGGCATCAGGCTCCGCACGTTCTTCCATGTCGGCACGCCATTCGTCAGGGTCGACGCCGACGCCATCACCAAGATTGTGGCCAACCTGCTCTCGAACGCCATCAAATACTCAGCGGGAGGCAAGGTCATAGACCTCTTCGTCTGCCAGATAACTGACGATGCACAGCTGCGCACATACATATGCGTGCGCGACCGCGGAATGGGGATTCCCGCCGACCAGCTCAACAAAATCTTCGACCGTTTCTACCAGACCACGTCAAGTCGGCAGCCTAACGCCGTCAGCACCGGGATAGGCCTCTACGTCGTCAACCGCATAGTGACGCAGTGCGATGGCGAGATTACCGCCAGGAACAACAAGTCCGGTGGCGTCTCCATGCGCGTCGTGCTACCGACGCCGGCCGGGCGGCAGCCCGATGGAGAGCTGTCGCCGGCAAAGGCCGAGGCCGAGACGCTGGTGGCAAAGGCCAACGGCACCGACAAGGAGGCGGCTGCGGAGAAGGAGCGCATGACGATTCTCGTGGTCGAGGATAGCAAGGACATGAGGCTCTACATCCGAACTATTCTCGAGTCGGAATACAGGGTCATCGAGGCCGAGAACGGAGTGGAGGGCCTGACCGCGCTCGCCGAGAACGACATAGACTTTATCGTGACCGACCTTATGATGCCCGTAATGGACGGACTCGAGTTCGCGCGCCGCGTCAAGAGCGACTTCGCCTTCTCGCATACGCCCATACTCATCCTGACGGCGCAGATGAACGGCATGTACCAGACGGAGGGCTACCGCATCGGCGTCGAGAGCTACCTCTACAAGCCCTTTGACGAGGACATGCTCAGGGCGCGCATCAGCGGCATCCTGACCAGCAGGCAGAAAAGCCAGAAGAGGTTCCTCAATACGCTCGACACCTCCGACCTCAACATCGAGCGCGAGAGTGAGGACGAGAAGTTCGTCGAGAGGGTCACGAGCTTCGTCAAGCAGAAGT